>JAYTFQ010000870.1:0-2285 GCA_043734225.1 Anaerolineales bacterium
CCAACGTACGTTGGGCCACGGCATCCAATTCGGCCGGTATCTTTGAGTGGCACAGTGGTTGAGTAGCAATTTTCGTTTCGCGAGTCATCAAATAAGTCCTTGACATTTAGAACATACGGGCTATACTTCGTAGTACACTTGTTCGGCTGCGGGGAGCAGCCGTCTCATACGCTTTCCTGAGGAGGAAACGCTATGCCCCGTCGTAAGAAAGACCAGTCCGAGGCAGATACCGAAACATTGCCCTTAACGGCCGGGGAAGAGGCCGCTGCTGAGACAACCGCTGCTGTAGAAGAAGCCGCGCCGCGCGCGCGGCGCGCCCCGGCCGCCGCCGTGCCCGGCAATGGCCGGCCGCCGCTGGATGCCGGGCGGCGGAATGCCATCGAGAAGACCCTCACCGATCTGACCAAGCGCTTTGGCGATGGGGCGATCATGCGTCTCGGGGAGGCCAAACACATGAACGTCGATTCGATCCCAACCGGCTCGCTGGCGCTGGACCTGGCGCTGGGCATCGGCGGGGTGCCGCGCGGGCGCGTGACCGAAATTTACGGCCCGGAGTCGGCCGGCAAGACGACGGTCTGCCAGCACATTGTGGCCGAGGCCCAGAAGCGCGGCGGGGTGTGCGGCTACATCGACATGGAGCATGCGCTGGACCCGATCTACGCCGCGCGCTGCGGGGTGGACGTCGAGAACCTGTACATCTCGCAGCCGGACACGGGCGAGCAGGCGCTGGAAATCGTCGAGGCGCTGGTACGCTCAGGCGCGATGGACGTGGTGGTGATTGACTCGGTGGCGGCGCTGGTGCCGCGGGCCGAAATTGAAGGCGAGATGGGCGACAGCCACATGGGCCTGCAGGCGCGGCTGATGTCGCAGGCGCTGCGCAAGCTGTCTGGCGCCATCAAGCAGTCGAACACGTGCGTGATCTTCACCAACCAACTGCGGCAGAAGATCGGCGTGATGTTCGGCAACCCGGAGACGACCACCGGCGGCAACGCACTGAAGTTCTATGCCTCGGTGCGGCTGGACGTGCGGCGGATCCAGGCCATCAAGGATGGCGCGGACGTGACCGGCGCGCGCACGCGCGTGCGCGTGACCAAGAACAAGGTGGCGCCGCCGTTCCGCGAAGCCGAGTTCGACATCATGTACAACGAGGGCATTTCCAAGGTGGGCGACCTGATCGACATTGGCACCGCCCTGGAGATTATCACCAAGCGCGGCGCGTTCTTCTCTTACAACGACACGCGTCTGGGCCAAGGCCGCGAGCAGGCCAAGACCTTCCTGAAGCTGCACCCGGAGATCGCCAGCGAAATCGAGCTGGCCATCCGCGCCCAGCAGGCGGCGACGGGCACGCCGCTGGTGGTGGACGACAAGGAAGAGGACGAGACGGCGCTGGAAGCCGAAGAAACCCTGGAAGAATAAACGCGCGCTGCGCGTCCGGGTTCCAAAACGGGTGATGGCCGGCACAAGTGCCGGCCATCACCCGTTTTGGAATAGTGTCTCTGCTATAATCCGGCGCGTGCCGACCCGCCGCAGGACCTATCGCGACCCGCTGCGTGTCGCGCAGATCGCCAGCCTGGTGGCGGCGCTGAGCCTGATCCTGGCCGGGTGCGGCACGCCGACGGCCACCCCGAACCCGAACGCGACGAATGCCTCTCAGTTCGTGGTGTCGGACACACCAGCCGTGCTGCCGGTGGTGACCAGCACGCCCATCCCGGCGCCGACCACCGAACCAACGGCGGTGGATACGGCCACGCTGGAGGCGGGCGCCACCAGCAGCAACAACGGCACGCCAAACATCGCGCTGGCGACCGGCACCCCAAGCCCCACCCCGGCCGGGCCATGCACCAACAACGCGCACTTCATCGTCGATGTGACCGTGCCGGATGGCACCGAGTTCCAGCCCGGCCAGCCGGTGGACAAGCAATGGCGGGTGCGCAACACCGGCACGTGCGATTGGAACGCCGATTACCGGCTGGTGTTGGTGAGCGGCAATGCGCTGGGCGCGCCCAGCGAAGTGGCGCTGTATCCGGCCAAGGGCGGGAACGAAGCGATCCTGGAGATCAACATGACCGCGCCGCCTGACCCGGGCAGCTACACCGGGCGGTGGCAGGCGCGCAGCCCGACCGCCAAACTGTTTGGCGACCGGATCTTTGTGACGATCAATGTGGTGAGCATCACGGCGACGGTGACGATTACGGCGACGCCGTGACGTTTCGGATCAACTCAGACTCGCCAGCGATAATCAAGGGGAGATTTTGGAAAAAATCGTATCGAGCCGAGCCGTCGAT
>JAYTFQ010000871.1:0-3344 GCA_043734225.1 Anaerolineales bacterium
CGTTCGACGGAACGCCCCCGCGATGGCCGCTTTGTTCCTAACGTCTCTAACAACCTGCGCCGTTGGCAACCATGGGCAGGTACAAGCTGTTAGGTCCAGGCGGCGGCGCCGCGACGCTGCCGCCCTTGACAATACCCATGGGCGAATAGCCGGCGTAGCCGGGGAACACCGTGGACAGGTTCGGGTTGCCCAGCCGGCTGGTGACAATTTCGGACAGCACGCGCCGGTAATCGGTGGTAACGGCCAGATCGGTGGATTGGTAGAGCTGATTGTTGGCCAGGCCGGGCCATTGGCCGTACACCTTGCCGCCGTTGACGTTGCCGCCCAGCACGAACATGACATTGCCGTGGCCGTGGTCGGTGCCGTGGTTGGCGTTTTCTTTCAGGCGCCGGCCAAACTCGCTCATGACGACCAACGTCAACCGGCGGGTGTAATCCAGCGCGCAAGCGGCGTTGCTCAGATCGGCATACAAGGCGGCCAACCCCTGGCCGAGCGGCGTCAGTTGGTTGTTGGCCAGGTAGCCGCCGCCGCCATCGCCTTCGTATTGGTGCGTGTCCCAGCCGCCCAGGTCAATGGTGGCGGCGCGCAGCCCCAGGTTGGCTTTTACCAGCTGGGCCACGGTTTTGAGGTTGTCGCCAAACGACCCGCCGGGATAAACGGCGCCATTGGCCGGGACATAGTTGGCGACGTTGGCCGCCTCAACCACGTCGAGCGTGTTGAGCGTTTGCGTGCCGGCCTGATACAACCAGTTGTCGCCGGTATACAGCGCGCGTAGCGCGCCACGCTGCGCGTCGCCCCAGCGCCAGTTGCCGCCGATGGAGAAGTCACGCGGGCTGTACATGGCAGCGGCCTCATTGCTGCCCAGCAGCGACTCGGCTTGCGCGCTGCCGGCCGAGAGCGCCGGCAGGAAGATCGTGGCCGGCAGGTTCGGGGCGCTTTGCAGGTGGCGGGTGATCCAGCCGGTGCCGGTGGTGGTCACCCCGGGCGTGCCCAGCTCGATATACTGCATGGCGTCGAAGTGGCTGCGCGTATCTTCCACCAGGCCGACCGCGTGCACCACGGCCAGGTGGCCGGCCTGGTACAGGTTAAAGAGCGGCGCCAGCGCCTGGTTCATGCCGAACTGGGCGTTCAGGTGCAGCAGCGAGCCCACCGGCACTTTCAGGTCCGGCCGGTTTTCCTCATAAAAGCCGCGGTCGGCGCCGCCCAGCGGCGGGATGACGTTCAGGGCATCCCAGCCGCCGCGCAGGAAGACGGCTACCAGAATTTCGTCGTTATAGCTGTTGGAAGACGGCTCGGCAAAAGCCAGATGCGTCAGGCGCGCGCCGGCCATGGCGGCGATGGCGGCGGAGCAGCCCATCAGAAATTGCCGGCGGTTGACTCGGGGTTGGGTTGGCATGTTGGGCTCCTAGCGCCACTGAAAGTCAGGTGACATCAAGATCAGCGCCACCATGTGCGGCAGACGGTCGGCCACCTGGTCGGCCGGCAGCGCGTAATCGGGGTTGCGGCCTTGGGCGAAGAAATTGACGACTTGCAGCCGATTTTCGGCCGGGTCCATCGGCCGGCCCAACAGCCGGTTGATCCAAAAATCGGCGATGGCGTTGGGCGTGGTGACGTTGCCGGGCATCTGGCCCAGCAGGTCGAGCGTGATAGGGTCGAACACGCCCTGCGCCAGGTAGTTCACCAACCGCCAGCGCTCCAGCAAGGAGTTGGTGTTGGACCAATCCGCGCGGGTGTCGTGATAGCCGTCGGGCGAATGGTGGGCGAACAAGGCCTGGCCGGCCTGTTCGTAGTAATACCAGAAGCCGCCGTCGGGCAGGAAGTTGGCGTCGGTTGCGCGCAGCGCGCCCGCCACAGCTTCAAACGGGCGCTTCACTTTTTGGCCCCAGGTGTTCTTGAACTCGTCCGAGAGGAGAATGGCCCGCACCACCTGTTTCAGTTGGTCGGGCGCGCCAACCTGGGCGTGAAAGATGCCGGCGGCCATATCCACCAGAGCCTGCGATGGGGTGTCGCTCACCAGGCGCCGGCAGAGCTTGCGGGCGATGAAGTCGGCAGTGCCAGTGTGGTTGGCCAGCAGGTCGAGCACGTCATGCGTGTCTTTCATGTCGGCCTGGAAAGCTGGCAGATATTTGCCCAGGACAAGCTTGTTGGCCTTGTCGTGCCAGGTGGCGTAATAAAAGAAGGTGCCATCGTCGCGGAGCGCCTGCGAGTTGCTGTCGTTGACGCGCCAGCCGGTGAGGCAACGCGCGGTTTCGTACACATCGTTGTCGCAATACTCGACGGCGATGCCGTTGAGGTCCTTGGTGACGGTGAGCGGGTTTACCACGCCGGCGTAATTTTCAGTGCCCATGGTATGCAGCTCGTACAGCTCGCGGCCCAGGTTCTCGTTGGTGCCGGCCACTTGATTGATGTAGTTGGTCAGGTAGTAAAGCATGGCCGGGCTCTGGACCACGGCTTCCAGCATGGACCGGAAGTTGCCCAGGGCGTGCGCGCGAATGACGTCGCGGTCATAGCTGACCCAGGTGGCGCTGGCATAGGCGTAGTCCCAGGCGTAGACGCTGAAGTGGTTGTGCCAGAAGTCCGCCAGCACTTCAAAGAGCTGGCGCTGGCTGTACACGGCCCGGAGCATGGCGGCGTCACGGATGTCGCTGATGGGACCGGTGCGGCTCAGGTGGCCCCGGTAGTGGTCGGCCCACAGCTGCGGCAGCGACTTGTTGAGCGTCGTCAGCCCAGCCGCGTTGAGTTTCGCATCGCAGACGCTATCGTTGATGGCGTTCGGGTTGAGCTGTGAGTCTACCCACAGCGTCAGGCGGGCCACGTCGGTGTTCGCGAGATTGTGGAAGGCCGTCAGGTCGCCCGGGCGAGGGCCAAATGCCAGCCGGTTGAGGACGATGACGCCTAGCGGCGGCAGGGCCGGGTCGCCCACGGCGCGCACCCCAGAGACGTTATCGGGCGAGCGCAGGGCGTGGGGCGGCGGCGGACCCCCGGCCGGGGCGGTCAACCACTCGCCGCGAATGGCCTGGCGCCGCGAGAGGCGCTTCGCGGCCGGCTTGTTTTGAGCAGGCATGCCTCGCTCCTTCAGTGGATGCGGCCAGGTTCAGTGGGAAGGTTAGAATTGGGTTGGCCGACCGGCCCAGTATACGGGAAGCGGCCAAAACGCGCTGGCAGGAGATTGGTACTAGTGCACGCTGGCGTAGATAAGGCAAGGGTTTAGGCGACAAGTGGCTTGCCTCGGTAGGTCCACTTACAGGGTCCAGCCATGGTGCGGTTGTAGTAAGTGATGAAAGCCAAGACTTGGGCCTGTAGATCGGCCACGGACACGAAGTGGCCGCGCTTGAGGAGTTTGC
>JAYTFQ010000872.1:0-4448 GCA_043734225.1 Anaerolineales bacterium
GGCTTGCCGGTGGCGATCTCCACCACGGCAATCTGTCCGCCGGGCAGCAGGGCCTCCGTGGCGTCACGGATGCCGTCGCCGTTCTTATCAATCCACAGCAGCGCGCACACCGTGCCGGTGCCGGGCGTGGCGCTGGCCGTCACTTGGGCGGCAGGCGTGCCGCCGGGCGCCTGGGGGGTGCCACTCGCAGCGCCGGTGGCAGCGCCGGTGGCGGTCACGGCCGCTTCGGTTACTGCGGCCGTGGCGTTGCCGCCGGCTGTGGCGGTGGCGGTGGGGGCCGTGGTGGCGGTGGCGGCCGCGGCCGCGCTCTTGACGATGATCAGCCGCTGTCCAATGCTCAAGATGTCGCTGGTCAGCCCGTTGAGGGTGCGGATCTGGTCAACCGAAACGCCGGTGATACCGGCGATGCGATACAGGGTGTCGCCGTTCTGGACGACGTAGATGATATTGCCGTCCGCGTCGGGCGTGGGTGTTTTGAAAGCGGTCGCGGCCGGCGGCGGGTTGGTGGCCGGCGGCGGGTTGCCCCCGCCCCCGCTGCTGGTGGGCGCTGGGCCAGGGCCGCTGCCGGTGATGCTGGCGCTGACGTTGTCCCACCAGGTATCCAGGTGATAGCGGCTGTCGCCGATGAAGTTGGCCGCCAGGAAGATGGTCACCTTGCCGGCGGCGCCGGCGGTCACGTCCAGATTGAACTGCCCCCAGGTGTCGTGCGGGCTGGCCGTGCCGCCCCATTTGACCGTGCCCGATGCCCAGTCGATGCTGCCATTCGGCTCGGCGCCGATTTGCATGCGGGCGTTGACTGCCGTATCCGAGGGGGCCGGGAAGTCGGGGGTTGACGCGAACACCCGGCCATAGGCGGTGATGTGCACCGTGCTGCCGGGCGGGACACTAATGGTCTGGCGGATGCCGGCATGCCACGGATCCCAGCTATGACCGATGTGCTGCGACAGGCTGCCCGACTCGACGAAGACGTGGTTGCCTTCCTGGATCCAGGTCGGGATGGCGGCGTAGTTCAGGCTGCCGTTGCCCGGGTTGGCGATGGTCTCCCACCATGGGTCCCAGCCGGTGGCCACGCCGCTGCTGGCAAACGATTCCATGTTGCCGTTGTTCAGCAAATTGCCTTGCGCGATGGGCGCGGCGGTGGCCGTGGCGGCCGGCCAGAAACCGGCCGCGCCCGCCAGCAGCACCGCCATCGCCAGGAGCGATCGAAGCATGTGAGATTTCATACCACTATCCTTTCCTTCCCCACCCCTCGCGCCAGCGTGTTACCGTTATCCCACGCCACTTTGTGGCGCGCCCCCTTATGGCGCGATGATCAGGGTCTGTCCAATGAAGATCGTGTCGCTAAACAATCCATTTAACTCTTTGATGCGCGCGATGCTCACCCCGAACCGCAGCGACAGGCGGAACAGGTTGTCTCCGGCGACCACCACATACGAGACGGCGCCCGGCAGGTCAGCCGGCGAGGTGGTGGCCGTGGGTGCGACCACCGGCTCGGGTGTCGGGGTGTCCGCCGGGGCGCCGCCGCCGTTGTCTGGCGGCGGGTTGTCGCTGGGGATCAGCAGCACCACGCCCACGAACAGGATCTGCGGATTGACGACGTGGTTGACAGCCAGCAGCGTCGACAGGCTCACCCCGAAGCGCCGAGCAATGCTGTAGTAGTTGTCGCCGCGCACCACCACATAGTTGAACCCGGGCACCTGAGTCGGCTCGGGGGTTGGCACCTGCACCACCGGAACGACCGTCGGCGGGTTGTTGTCCGGCGGCGTGGTGCTGCCACCCCCAGAGGTGGACCCGTCCACTGCCACCAGGCTGGCGTCATCGATGTAGATGTCGTTGTGCTGGTTGGGGTAGTGCGGGGCCGAGTGGGTAAAGACCGTCACGGTGCCGGCCTGCGCCGTCGCCTCAATGCTGTACAGGCCCCAGGCGTCGAACGTGTCGAAGGCATCGGACCAGATGATATTGGGGCTAAAGCCATCCGTGCCGCCAAACGGATCGATGCCGACGCGCATGTCCATGGTCTGGCTGTGGTCGGACGGGCCATAGGTGGCATTGGTCGACCAGGCCTGCATAAAAGCGCTGAAGCGCAGCCGGGTGCCGGGCGCAATGCCAGAGACTTGCTGGAACATGCCCGCCTCGTGCACGCTCCAGAAGGTGAAGTACTTCTGCGCGTTATTGCCGCTGTGAATGCGGTTGGCGCACACTGGGCCGCAGTTGGCTTCGCGCCACTCGGGCCGGTGCCAATCAACAGTGGCGCCCGCGCTGGGATGCTGCGCGTCGCCGGGCTGCAGCCACCAGCCCATCCAGCCGCTGGCCGTCTGCACCTCGCCAATGGTTGTGTTTGGGTCGCCTTCCTCGCAGCACTGCTTAACAAAGGGCGATTCAAAGCCCGGGTTCTGAAGCAGGTTGGGGCCATCAGCCGTTGGAGCTGCCGCGGCGCTGCCCACCGCGGAAAATACGAGTGCCATCACAAATCCGACTGAGAAAAGTTGTCTTGCCTTCGTGCGCATATTGGTGTGCTCCTCAGGGTGCAATTGCCAGATAATCCAGGGTTGAATCGGTCCGGCCAACCCTAACGCCGGTTGCTGCATTGTATAAACCCACCCGAAACGTCACACCATTACCAGCCGTGTTCTCCGGCCAGGCAAAGTCGTGGGCTTCCCACACGGTTTCACCGGGCCGCCACCAGTCACTTGGATACAGCGCGCTGCCTAGCGGACCATCCGCCTGGGCCACAATCTGGTCGCCCACCCAGGCCTGGGCAAACACCTGCTGCGGCGCCCCATCTGGCTGGGCCGCCCGCCACACCAATTCTAACCGGAACCCGTTGGGCTGGGCGCGGGTCACGGCCGATAGCAGTTGAAAGGCGCCCCCAAAATCGGCCAGCGGCCTGCCCGGGCACAGCGCCGCCGGGCAATTGGCCTCGGCGGTGTAGGTGACATAGAGCGGATAAGGCTTTAGCTCCAGGTCGCCCCGGTAAAGTGGGCCAGCCATGGGCCGGATGAGCGCCCCGGCCGGCAGCGCCCGCAGGGTGGGGCGCATGTCTTCGTATGGCCAGGCGATCAACTCCAGTGGTGCAGCCGCGGGCGCCAGCGCCTGGCCTTCGCGATACAGGCTCAGGCCGGGGCGGACCGGCAGCAGGAAGCGCACCGAGGTGAAATCGTCCCAGAAGCGCTGGTCGAGCAGCACCTGCCCGCCGCTCTCCAAATAGCCGTTGGCCGAGCCCGCCAAGTCCGCGGCTGCTGATTGAAACAGGTAAGCGGCGTCGGGCGAGTGGGCGTAGCGGTCGAAATAGTCCCGCACGGTCCAGGCCAGGCTGCCGGCCAACCCCGCCAGCATCAGCGCCGGCAGCACTGTCCGCCAGCGGCCGGCGCTCCGTTCGGCGGCCTGCCAGGTCGCGTCCAGCGCCAGCGCCGGGAAGACAAAGATCACCGGCAGCACCCCCACCGCCCGCAGGAAATGCGGGGTATCCTCGGCCAGAATCGTCGGCAGCAGCAGGGTCGCTGTCCAGACCAGGCTCAGCATGGCCGCCGGCTGGCGCCGCCAGGCGGCGGCCAGCGCCAGCCCCACCCCGGCCACAAACGCCACGGCCAACAGTGGGTCAAACACCGGCCGGCCGGGCAGGTTATGCCGCGCAATCGCATCGCCCCGCACGAAAAACATGCCCAGCGCGGCCAATAAGTTGTGAAAGAGCGTCCCCCACAGATCCCCATGATTGATGGTGGGGCTCAGGATCGACACCTGGCCGACCCGGCTGAACAATATTTCAGGCTGCCAAAGGGAGTCCAGAGCCAACGGCAACCCAACCAGGATAGCGGGTAAGCCAAAAGCCGCCAACTCACGCAGGCGAGGAAAATCCGGCCGTCGGGCAATATACCAGAGAATCAGAAAAGCAAGGAGCGCCAGGGGGGTGAAGCGCGCGGCCAGGTAGGTGTAGAAGGTCAGCCCGTATAGCCCGCCCCCCAGCGCCAGAAAGCCCATCCGGCGGCGGCCGGGCGGCTGCCGCCAGCCCCAGGCAGCGGCGGCCAAGCTGAGCGCGCTGAACAAGGGCAGCGAACCGGCCCGCAGCCCAATGTGGCTGAGCGCTAGCGGCCAGAACGAAATGGCAACCCCCGCCGCCGAAAACAGCCCCACGCGCGGGTTGTAGAGCGCGGCACCCAGGGCAAAGGTGGCAGCGATGAGCAGCGTGCCGACCACCGCCGCCGGGAAGCGCAGCGCCAGCGGCGTGCGGCCAAACACCGCAACCCCGGCTGCTTGCAGGTAAATAAAGAAGGGCTCGCGGCCGTTGTTGGCCGGGAAATAAATAGGATGGCTGCCGGCCAGAATGTTGAGCGTGTCCAGGCCGTTGTAGGCTTCGTCCTGGTACAGCCCAGGCGGCGCCGATCCGATCTGGTAAAAGCGCAGCAGGCCGCCGATTATCAGGATCGCCAGCAAGACCGCCCAGGTCGGCG
>JAYTFQ010000873.1:0-7131 GCA_043734225.1 Anaerolineales bacterium
GGCGCCTGGTCGAATTGTTGGGGATGGTCACGTGGAAATCGGCCCGCACCCCCTGGCTGTTGGGCGTGGGGCTTTCACCGCACTTGAAGGTTGTGTTGTAGACCGCGCCAGCCGGCACCACGGCGCCCGGCCCATAGAGCACATGCGTGTCCACGAGCTTGAAGGGCGCCCCACCGCTCTTGCTGGTCACCACCCACCGGTCGGCGGCCGTGAAGGTGGTGTCGCCGCTGCTGGTGCCCGCCACGAGCGTCTGGGCATCGGACCCGACGTTGGTGGCCACGGTGACGGTGATGGTCTTGGGTGAGCCGGTGGGGTTGGCCAACTGAACCTCGGTGCGCAGCGTGTCGCTGCCGATCAGGCCGTCATAATGCACGGTCACCCGCACGCCTGACATCGTTACCGGGCCGGAGAGCAGGCTGTAGTGCGTGACCGTCATCGGCAGCTTGGGGAGCAACTGCACGTTGTTGATCCAAAACGTCAGCCCGGTGTCAAAAGCATCGTCCGCGTCGAAATTATAGCCTTCGGCATCGCTGATGCCCAGACCGGCCGCGCCGTTGCAGGCGCCGCTGCTCGTGTTGCCGCTGGCACCGCTGTTGGGATTGACAGTCCACAGCGAGGTGTCACAGCCGGCCGGGCTGGACAGGCAGGAGTAGACGGCGAAGGGGCTGCTGGTGGTCCCCGTTTGGCCGGCCGGCACCACGGTGATGGTTACCGACACGGTGTCGGTCAGGCCCCCAGGCTGGCCGCCCAGGGTGGTGGGCCGGTCTTCGAGAATGTAGGTGAAATGATCCGTACCCGAGAAACCTGCAAATGGCTTGTAATCCAAGGTAAAACCATGCCCCTGGCTATCGAGAACGCGATAGATGTCGCCATGCCGCGGCTGCGGATAGTTGACCCCCCAGATATAAAGGACATCGCCCGCATCCGGGTCGCTGTCGTTGGCGAGCACATACAGCCGCTGATAGTCCTGGCCAGCAAAGGCCACCAGGTTATCGTCCTGTCCCACGGGCGCGTGGTTCAGCGCCGGATCGGCCGGGACACTCGGCCGCGGCGCCGGGCGGGTGTGCATGGGCGTGGCCTGCCTGGGCGCGACTGCCGCACGAATGGGCTGAGCGGGCAATAAGACGGCGGCAGCCAGCAAGAGAGTGCCCAGCCGAGCCAGGCCTGGACGGATCAAACACGCGAGCCGGTCGATTGTCATCTTGGCCTCTCCGCTGATCGTTAGCCTATTCCCCGGGATTCTACCGCTGAACCAGGGGTAAACATAACCGGGAGATTGGTCCCAGTGCCCAAATGGCGATCTGCGCCAGCGCCACGTCGCTCAGGCCGGCCGGCCAAGCGGATTGGCGTTGAAGGCGGCGGCATTGGTCAGCCCGACGGCAGCTAATATACAGCAAGTTGGTCGGACGACGCGGCCAGGGGCGGACGTGCTCCAGCCAGGCCGGAGCGCGTCCACCTCAACATCGGCCAGTGTCACCGGTCGTTCTTTAAGGCGGGCGAAAGGAAGCGCTGCAGCGCCAGGAGCACCAGCACTGCCGGGGCGGTGGCCACGACGGCGGCGGCCATGAGCAGCGGCCAGTTGGCGCGGTTGAGCTGCTGGAGCTGGCGGACGCCGATAGGCAGCGTGTAGAGCGAGGGCGATTTGAGATACAGCAGCGGGTTGATGAAATCGCTCCAATACAGCCAGAAGGTGAGCACACCCACGGCCACCAGCGTGGGCGCTGAGAGCGGCAGCGCCACCCAGCGCCACAGCGCCAGCGGCCCGGCGCCATCCATCCGGGCCGACTCGAACACTTCGGCCGGCACGCGCCGATAGCTCCAATAGAACAGCAGCACAAACAGCGGGCTGGAGCCCATCAGCGCTGGGGCCAGCAGCGCGCCATAGGTGTCGGTCAGGCCGAGCCAGGTGAACAGCACAAAGCGTGGCAGCCAGACCGCGCTCACCGGCACCAGCAGCAGCACAATGGCCAGCGTCACCCAGCGGCTGCGCCAGCGCGGGGCGGCCAGCGCCATGCCCAGGCCGGCCCAGGAGGCGGTGAGCAGGGTGACGATGACGGCCGCGGCCGCCACCATCAGCGAGTTGAGCGCGTCCGCGCCCAGCGGCACGATTTCAAAGATACGGGCGTAATTGCTCCAGGCGGGCGGGTTGGGCAGCCAGTCCACGCTGCGCGGCAGGGGCAGGCCGGGCTGGCGCAGCGAGGTGGCCAGCATCCAGGCCAGCGGCAGCAAAAACACAAAGGCCACCGCCAGCGAGGCGGCTTGCTGCGCCAGGCCGCGGGCCAAACGGCCGCTCACCAGGCGCCGGCCCATCCGCCGCGGGTGGTTATTGGTCATCGGCAAAGGACCAGCGCCGCAGCAGCAGCCCCAGCGCCAGCACCAACACCAGGCTGACCGCAAAGGTGACCAGGGTGATGGCCGAGCCCATGCCGAAGCGCAGCGAGCCAAAGGCCTCGCGGAAGGCCAGCAGGGGCAGGAACAGGGTGCTGTAATACGGATCGCCGCCGGTCATCAGCAGCGAGAGGGTGAACGGATAGATGAAGCTCAGGATCAGGTCGCGGAAGGCCAGCAGGATCAGCCAGGGCGAGATGAGCGGCAGGGTGACGTACTGAAACAGGCTGAGCGGCCCGGCGCCATCCACCACGGCCGCGTCGTATAGATCGAGCGGCACGCTTTGCAGGCCGGCCAGCAGCACCACAAACCCCTCGCCGATTTGAAACAGCGACATGAACACAAACACCAGCTTGGCGCTGTCGGTGCTGGCCAGCCAGGCCGGCGCCGGCAGCCCGGCGGCCCGCAGCAGCACGTTCACCGGGCCATACAGCGGGTTGAACAGCCACAGCCACAGCAGGGCATAGGCCACATCCGGGATGACGGTCGGCAGAAACACGGCCGCCCGGTACAGGCCCAGGCCGCGCCGCGGACGGCGCAGCAGCAGCGCCAGGCCCAGCGCGCCCAGCAGCCGCAGGGGAACCGCCAGGGCGGTGAAGGTGAGCGAGTTAGCGATGGCGATGCGCTCCAGCGGGTCGCTGTAGAACATCGTAAAGTTGCGCAGCCCCCACCACACCGGCGCCGAGATGCCGTCGTAATAGGTGAAGGCCAGCGCGAAGGTCAGCAGGCCGGGGATGATTAGCAGCAGCAGCGCGCCCAGCAGATACGGCAGAAAGAGCAGGCCGTGCTCGGCCCGCTCGCGCCGGCGCCACCAGGCGGGCGAGACGTCAGGCAAACGTGTGGAAGGCGAACCCGGGGGCATGCCGGGGCATGATAGCGGCCGGGGCAAAATCGATCAAGGCGCGAGGCGCTGGCGGCAGTCAGCAGGTGACCAGACGGCGATGGGTGAGGCGGCGAAGCTGGCCGCGTCGCGGGTGACGATGGCATCCAGGGCGCCGGCCTCGGCGCAGGCAATCTGCACGTTGTCTTCGAAGTCAGAACCGCTCAACTGCTGGGCGCGCTCCAGCGCGGCGCGGTCAACCAGGGCGATCTCAAAGGCATCCAGGCAAATTTGCACTGACTGGCGGGCGCGCGGCAGGTCGGCCAGCCGCCATGCAACGTAGAAAATATCGGTGAGGCTGGTGGCGGTAATGAACGCCGTCAGCCGGCCATCGTCCGCCGCTTGCCAGATGGCGGCGGCGTCCTCCAGCCACGGCTCGCGGCGCAGTAGGACGTCGAGCACGACATTAGTGTCGAGCAAGACGCGCACGGTCACTGCGCCATGCGGCGCGCATCCAGCAGCGCCACCATATCGGCATCGGTGGGTGGGGCCTGCCCAGGCCGCTCGAGGAGGCCCAGCGCCTGCGCGAACGTGTGGCGCTGCAGCCGCGCCGGGCCAACCTGCTCATCCAGCTTCACCAGGTAGGCGATGAATTCGGTCAGTTGCGACTGGCGGCCGCGCTCGACCACGAAACCGTGTCGGCGCGCAGCGCGGATGAGGCGGGCTTTAAGGGTGGCAGGCAGGTAAACTGAGCTCATGGGTGAACTCCCTTGAAACTATATATTATTCTATAGTTTGCTTGAAAAAGGTCAAGTACCAGTCAAGGCTAAGAGTATTCAGATTCAAATTTGATTTCCAAAGTAGAGACTTTGCGCCCCGGCCCGCCAGGCTTAGAATGCGGCCTTATGAACAACATCCTGGTTTGGGACGAGATGACCTCAACACTGGGCAAGCCCCGGCTGGCCGTCACGCTGGTGGTGGCCGAGCCGCTTCTCACGCTGCGCGAGCTGATCCGGGCGCGCGTGACGCAGGAGGTGCAGGCTTACAACGCCCAGCACACCGAATATTTTCAGGGGATGGTGCAGCCGGCCGGCGCGGAACTGACCCTGAACGGCTACCGGCTGCGCCAGCCGCGCCAACTCGACCTTGAGCAGCAGGTGGCGACGGCGCTGGCGGCGTTCGAGACCTACGGCTTCGTCGTGCTTATCGACGACCAACAGGTAGATGACCTGGACGCGCAGATCGCGCTGCGGCCGGATCTGGCGGTGACCTTTCTCAAGCTGGTGCCGCTCGTTGGGGGCTGAGATGTCTGACCAGCGGGCGCGGCAACTGGTTGAGCAGATCGCCACCGAAAAGCACAGCTATGGCGCCGCGCTGGACCGGTCGGCGGCGTTCCGAGAATTGAGCGCCCTGGACCCGGCCGGGCGGCGGGCCGGGCTGCGGGCCATGCTGGCCTGGCTGAACGCCCACACCGGGCCGGACCCGGACGGGCATGTGTGGCAGGTGCGCGCCTGCCTGCTGGCAGTGCTGGCCCAGCCGCTGCCGCTCACCGCCGCTGACTTGTACGACCTGCTGGCCTGGTCCGCCCGCCAGGAGTTTTTCGGGCAGCGCGGCGCGCCAGAAATCATTCAGGCGTTGGAACATTACAGCCGCGAGCAGGCCTGGATACCCGAGCTGCACAGCGGCGCGCGGCGGCTGATCGCGGTGCTGCAGACCGACGTTAACCGCCCGGGCGTTAGCGATTGGATCAGCGCCCTGCGCCGGCTGGCCGGGATCACGACGCCGGGGCTGCCGCTGGTGAGCGGCGAAGCCTGGGCCGACACGGCCACAGCGGAGATCGAGGCGCTCGGCGCGCGGACGGGCGCGGCCTGGGACGTGCTGCTGCGCCATTGCCAAACTTCCGCTGGCAGCGAACCCTCCAAGAAATGGCTGGCCGGCGCCCAACTCTCGCTGGCGCAGATCGGGGGTGCCCACTTCAAGTCCACCGTCATCCGCTGGGTCGACCTGGTCGACAAACCCCGCACAGAGCCGCTTGACACTGGCGCGCCCCGGACCCGCGATCCCAACCAGGCCTGGCAATACAGCAACGCCGATATCGTCAAAGGCCTGGTCTGGCTGAGCGCCGGGCGCGCCGACCACGAGCTGGCCCGGGCGTTGTGCCGGCTGGCGCAGTCCGCCTTCCGCAAACTGCCGGGCAGCGGCCCGCAGTGCGCGCGCGTGGGCAACGCCTGCTTGTGGGCGCTGGGCCAGATGCCCAGCCTGGACGGCCTTGACCAGTTAGTGATCCTCAAGGCCCGCCTGAAACTGCCCAGCGCCCAGAAGGCTATCGCCAAGGCCCTGGCCACCGCGGCCCAACGCCTCCGCCTGGAAGCCGACGAGCTGGAAGAGCTGGCGGTGCCCAGCTATGACCTGACCACGGTCGGCCGGCGGCGCGTGCCGCTGGGCGAGTTCACCGCCGAGCTGCGCGTGACGGGCGTCAGCAGCGTGGCGCTGGACTGGCGCGGGCCGGACGGCAAAGCGCGGGCGGCCGCCCCGGCGGCGGTCAAGCGCGAGCACGCGGATGAGCTCAAGGCGCTCAACCAATCCATCAAAGACATCCGCAGCATGCTGCCCGCCCAGCGCGATCGGCTGGACCGGCTGTACCTGGAGCCCAGGCAGTGGCGGCTGCGGTCCTGGCGCGAGCGCTACCTGGGCCATCCCCTGCTGGGCGTGCTGGCGCGCCGGCTAATTTGGAAATTCACGCGCGGCGACCAGGCCGCTTCCGGCATCTGGTGGGAGGGGGAGTTGGTCGGCCGCGACGGCGCGCCGCTGGCCTGGCTGGACGAGCAAACGCAAGTGGAGCTGTGGCACCCGATCCAGGCGCACACCCAGGTGGTGCTGGACTGGCGCCAGTGGCTGAACGCGCACGAGGTGGCGCAGCCGTTCAAGCAGGCCCACCGTGAAATTTACGTGCTGACCGACGCCGAGCAGCAGACGCGGGTGTACTCCAACCGCTTCGCGGCGCACATCCTGCGCCAGCACCAATTCAATGCCCTGTGCGCGGCGCGCGGCTGGCGCAACCAACTGCGGCTGATGGTGGACGACACCTATCCGCCGGCCACGCGGCCGCTGCCGGCCTGGAGCTTGCGGGCCGAGTATTGGGTCGAAGGGGTTGGGGACCGCTACGGTCGTGACACCAACCCCACCGGCACCTACTTATTTGTGAGCACCGACCAGGTGCGCTTCTATCGCCAGGATGCCCCGGAAAACAGCGCGCATGCCGGCGGGGGCGGTTACCACACCGGCCTGCGCGGCGACCAGGAGCGGGTGAGCCCGTTGGCTGTGGCCGATGTGCCGCCGCTGGTGTTTTCGGAAGTGATGCGCGACGTGGACCTGTTCGCGGGCGTGGCCAGCGTGGGCAACGACCCGGCCTGGGGCGACCGCGGGCCAGACACGCCGCACATGAACTATTGGAGCGCATATTCCTTTGGCGCGCTCTCGGAGACGGCCCAGACGCGCCACGCGCTGCTGGCCGGGCTGTTGCCCAAGCTGAAGATCGCCGACCGCTGCCAACTGACCGAGCGCTTCCTGGTGGTGCGCGGGGAGCTGCGCACCTACAAGATCCACCTGGGCAGCGGCAATATCCTGATGGAGCCCAACGACCAATACCTGTGCATCGTGCCGGCCCAGGGCCAGGCCGGCCAGGGCGCGGCCAGCCATGTGTTTCTGCCGTTCGAGGGCGACCAGACGCTGGCCATCATTCTGAGCAAGGCCTTCCTGCTGGCGGCGGATAAAGCGATCAAGGACCTGAGCATCGTGCGGCAGATCGCGCGGTAATGTCTGGAAAACATGACTCACCCCGGATTTAATAATCGGGGTGTTATGTTTTCTAAGCCTGGAAGCCTGGACTAGCCAAAAAGAAGACCGCCTGCTAAGGTTTTGTT
>JAYTFQ010000874.1:0-12496 GCA_043734225.1 Anaerolineales bacterium
CCGCCCGACCGCGTTTCGCCAATCCCCGTGCGGGGAATTTGGCGGCAAGCAACAAGCTGGGGCCCGCCCGGGCCAGCCGAAGCCAACCCGAGCGAGCCCGCTGGGAGCGTGAAGACCAGACCGGGGACGGACCGGGCCTCACAGGAGTGAACGACGAAAACCAGTGTGGGTGTATGGGGGTTTGGGAGTGTGGGTGACGATCAGCTCACCCATACCCCCACACACCCACACATGCTCTTCGTCGTGGCACACAAAAGAAGCTAGCGCCGGCGCAGGAAAGCCGGGATATCCAGATCGTCGGGGTTGTAGGACCGAGTCTGGAATTCCGACAGTTCGGCGGTGCGCTGGGACGGGGCAGCGGGCACTTCGGCCGGCACGCTGTTGGCGTTGCTGGCGGCCACGGACTGCGAGCGGGGCAGCGGCCGGGTGTTGCTGGCCGTCGGGCGCTCGATGGTGCGGCGCGGCATGCCGGTGCGCTCGAAGCCGGTGGCGATGACCGTGACGCGAATCTCGTCGGCCAGGTTCGGGTCGATGACGGCGCCGAAGATCAGGTTGACCTCCGGGTGCGCCGTTTCCTTGATGATGGCGGCGGCCTGGTTGACTTCGAACAGAGTCATGCTGGGGCCGCCGGTGACGTTGAACAGGATGCCGCGGGCGCCGTCGATGGTGATGTCGAGCAGGTTTGACGAGATGGCCATCTCGGCCGCCACGCGCGCCCGGTCTTCACCGGCGCCGCGGCCCACGGCCATCAGCGCCGCGCCGCCTTCGGACATGATGGTGCGCACGTCGGCGAAGTCCAGGTTGATCAGGCCGGGGACGGTGATCAACTCGGAGATGCCCTGGATGCCCTGGCGCAGCACGTCGTCGGCCAGGCGGAAGGATTCCTGCAGCGAGGCGCGCTTGTCCACGATCTGCAGCAGCCGGTCATTGGGGATGACGATGAGGGTATCCACCTGCTCCTTGAGCTTGTTGATCCCGCCATCGGCCGACTGCAAGCGGCGCGAGCCCTCAAAGGTGAACGGCTTGGTGACGACGCCGATGGTCAGCGCGCCGCATTCCTTGGCGATCTGCGCCACGATGGGCGCCGCGCCGGTGCCGGTGCCGCCGCCCAGGCCGGCGGCAATGAACACCATGTCGGCGCCGCGGAGCACGTCGTACAGCTCCTCGGACGACTCTTCGGCTGCCTTCTGGCCGATTTCCGGGTTGCCGCCGGCGCCCAGGCCGCGCGTCAGCTTATCGCCGATGCGCACCCGCCGCGGGGCGTTGGCCAACAGCAGGGCCTGTGCGTCGGTGTTGATGGTGATAAATTCCACCCCCGACATGCCCTGCTCGATCATGCGGTTGACGGCATTGCTGCCGCCACCGCCACACCCGACCACCTTGATACGCGCGAACGATTCTGAACTAACTGGTGCTGGTTGCATTGCTGGCCTCCTCACTCCTGTCTGATGTTGCGCTTGCAGACAGCCGCTCCAGACTGCCTGCTCCTCGAAAAGGGACGCTGATTAGAGTCCCGAATCTTCTAGAAGTACTGACGAACCCCCCGCGAACACCGCAGGGGGCAGGCGACGGCGGACGGCCCCCACGCGAACAGAGCAGAGGGCAGGCGACGAAGGGGATTTGACCTTCGTGATGCGTCCACCACCCTGTGCTGGCCCTTTGACCTTGGCGATGCGCGCCTGGGGCGACACCGGCGCCTTGACCTTGGCGATTTTGATGTTCATCGGGAATACTTTGACCTTCATTGAGTCATTACGAATGGCCATTTTCTAGATATCCCTTTACGGCAGCAGCCGCTTGAACAGGTCGAAACTGCGGCCGAGGTCGCGCTGGGGGCGGCCGCTGCCGCCGCGCTTCTTGGCGCTGGCGACGCGCGGCGTCACCAGGCTCTCGTGCTGGGCCCAGTGCAGCAGGCCCACGCTGGTGGAATAGGCCGGGCCGGTGAGCTTGTCCACCAGGCCCTGCAAGCCGGCCGGGCCGGCGGTGCGGACAGGCAGGTTGAGAATGTCAGTGGCCACGCGCTTCATGCCCGGCAGTTGGCTGCTGCCGCCGGTGAGCACCACACCCGCCGGGAGCAGGCCGTCGTAGCCGGTGCGCTTAATTTCCTGCAGCACCAGGCTGAACATCTCTTCAACGCGCGCCTCGATAATGGTGGCCAGGTCCAGCCGTGAAATTTGGATGGGCCGCTCTTCACCGAAGGGCTGCACGGTGACGCTCTCGCTGGAAGGCACGTCGGCGCTGCGGGCATTGCCTTTCTCAATCTTCAACCGCTCGGCCATGTCGGCCGGCAGGCGCAGGCCGTGCGCGATATCGGAGGTCAGGTGGCTGCCGCCCACCGATAGGACCATCGTGTGCCAGACGTTGCCGTCCAGGTAAATGGCCAGGTCGGTCGTGCCGCCGCCGATGTCGCAGACGATGACGCCCATCTCCTTTTCGGTTTCGGTGAGCACCACCTCGGCCGAGGCCAGCGGGTTAAGCACGTAGGCCTCCACCGCCACGCCAGCGGCTTCCACGCACTTGGTCAGGTTCTGCATAGAGGCCGTGGCGGCGGTGATAATGTGCGCCTCCACCTCCAGCCGGAACCCGTGCATGCCCAGCGGCTGGCGGATGCCGTCCTGCCCGTCCACGGTGAAACCGCGCGGGATGACGTGCAGCACTTCGCGGCCATGCGGGATGGCGATGGCCTGCGCGGCATCCAGGGCGCGGTCGATATCGTCGTTGTCGATGCCGTGGCTGGAGCCGCCAATGCCGGCCACACCGCGGCTATTGATGGAGGCAATGTGCGATCCGGCCAGGCTGACAAACGCCGCGCCAATCTCATACCCGGCGCTGCGCTGAGCTTTCTCCACCGCGTTCGCAATGGCGGCGCTGGCCTCTTCAACATTGACCACCACCCCCTTCTTCATGCCGCGCGCCGGCTCCACACCCACCCCCAGGATGCGCAGGCTGCCAATCTCGTCAGTCTCGCCGACAAGGGCGCAGATCTTGGTAGTGCCGACATCGATGCCAACCAGGAGCGGGTTTGCGTTGTCCATAGTTATTCCCTACTTCGTATAGTACGGCGACTGATACGATTCCACGCTGATGGTCTTGGGCTGCACACCGCGCGCCACCAGGTCTGATACCAGTTTTTCGTATACCGCCAGTTTTTGCACCATATCGGTGCCCGCCCCAAAGTACCCGCGCCAGCCGCGGCCATCCTGATAGCTGAGGCCGTGCGCGCTGTCGTAGTGCAGCAGCTCAATGTTGGGGCGCAATTGCTGCAATTGCAGCGCGCCATCCACGGCGGCCACCGGCACCGTCTGATAGGCGCCGCCAGCGGCATCGTCAACCATGATCGGCAGCAGGCCCGGCAGATCGGTGCGGGCGGTGAACTTGTTGCCGTCGGCGTCTACCCATGACTTCTGGCTGCCCTCGCTCCAACTGACCACCGGGATGCGCTCGGTGACCACGATGGTGACGGTGGCCGGCCACTGGACACGCACCGCGGCCGAGGCGATGCCCGGCAGCGCCGTCACCTTGCGCTGCACGTCCAGCGGGTCCACCCAAAAGACGTGCTGGCCGGCAATGCCGGAGGCGGCATAGATTTCCTGCCCGGTCACCAGCGCCGCCCCGCCCAGGTTGACCCCCTTGATATACATATCCGGGTCGATCAACATGCGCCCCAGCAGCACGCTCAACAGCGCCACCAGGGTGATGCTCATGGCCCGCCAGCCCAGCGCCACGCGCGGCAAGGTGGGCAGCGGCAGGCTGAAACCGGCCGGCAGCAGGGCCGCCAGCACGCCGCCGCGCCGCCCCGCCCGGGGCAGCCGAGCGACCACCGGGCCGGTGGCTCGCGGCCGGCTGACCAGCGGGCCGCTGCGCAAGGTGGTCCCCGCCGCGCGCGACACGGCGTCGTAGCGCCGCTGCGACTTCTGCTGGCGCCGCCGCCGCACCTGCTCGGCGCGCGGGATAGTTGCGTTCTTGGCTACTCGAGCCGCCATGCGATAAAAACTCCTGCACCCTCTGAAAATAGTGTGGGAGTATGTGGGTGAGGGCGTATGGGAGAAGTATTTCCCACACGCCCACACCCCCAAACACCCATACCCCCATACGGGTTAAGCACTTCTCGGTCCATCAAACACCGTCACGTTCTTTTCCTTCTCGCCCTGCCGCTCCAGGGCCAGCTCGATCAAGCGGTCGATCAGATCGGGATAGGCCAGGCCGGCGGCTTCCCACAGCTTGGGATACATGCTAATGTCGGTGAATCCGGGCAAGGTATTGATCTCGTTCAAATACAGCTCGCCGCTGTCGCGATCGAGCAGAAAATCCACTCGCGCCAGACCGGCCGCGTCGATGGCCTGGAAAGCCGCCACCGCCGCGGCGCGGGCTTGCTGGGCCGTTTCGGCCGGAATGGGCGCCGGTATGATCAGGCGCGAGCCTTCATCCACGTACTTGGCCTCGTAGTCGTAGAACTCATGGCTGGGCACCACCTCGCCCACCGCCGAGGCCAGCGGCGCGCTGTTGCCCAGCACGCTCACTTCAATCTCCCGAGCGTTGATGCCCGGCTCAACCAGCACGCGCCGGTCGTAGCGCGCCGATTCACGCAGGGCGGCCAGCAACTCGCCGGCATCGTGCGCTTTCACCACCCCCACCGACGAGCCCAGGTTGGCGGGCTTGGTGAAGATGGGGAAGCGGAAGCGCTTCGCCGCGGCCATGGCCGCCGCCGGCGCGTCGCGCTCGATCTCGGCGCGGGTCACCACCAGCCAATCGGTGACGCGTATCCCAGCGGCGCGCAAGATCTGCTTGCACATGGCCTTATCCATAGCCAGGGCCGAGGCCAGCACGCCGCTCCCCACATAGGGCAGATCGGCCAGCTCCAGCAGGCCCTGCATGGTGCCGTCTTCGCCAAATGGGCCGTGCAGCAAGGGCAAGATCACGTCCAGCTCAGTGATGGCCGACAGCCTGAGCGAGCCGGCGCTGCCGTTGGCGGTGACGGCCAGCAACTCGCGCTTGCCTGGCTTGGCCGAGAGGATGGCTTCCGGCGCCGCGGCGGCCTGCCCGCCCCCAGCGGCCAAAGCTGCCAACGGGTCCGCGCCCGCCAGCCATCTGCCTTCCTTGCTGATGCCAATGAGTGTCATGTCGTACTTATCGTGATTGATGGCCTTGAGCACCGACCGCGCCGAGCGCAATGAGACTTCGTGCTCGGCGGAGCGACCGCCAAAAATAATGCCAAGTCTGAGCTTGCTCATGGCGCACGGTCGGCTGCCGATTGCTTACTTCTTAGCATTGCCCGCCCCACTCACCCACCAACTCCACTTCCAACTCCAAATCCACCCCGAACTGCGTCAGCACCGCCGCGTGCGCCTGGTGGATGAGGGCCAGCACGTCTGCCGCGCGAGCCTGGCCCAGGTTGACAAAGAAATTGGCGTGCACCGGCGAGATTTCCGCCTGCTCGATGCGGGTGCCCTTCAAACCGGCGGCCTCAATCAGGCGGCCGGCATAATCGCCGGGCGGGTTCTTGAACATCGAGCCCAGGCTGGCCCCAGGCGGCTGAGTGCGTTTGCGATGGCTCACGAATTGGTCCACGGTCGCCTGCAAGCTTTCCGGCACCCCGACGCTGAGCGCCAGCTCAGCGCCCAAAACGATGTGTGGCCGGCCCTGCGCCTTCAACTGCTTCAAGCGGCTGGTGCGATAGCCAAACCCCAGCTCCGAATGTGTCCAACGCCGCACACTTCCATCCTGTTGCAAGATTTCTGCCACGATCAGGTTCCCGGCCAGGTCACCGGCATGGGCGCCGGCATTGCCAAACACCGCCCCGCCCAGCGTGCCGGGCACGGTGGCCGCCCACTCCAGGCCGGCCAGGCCGCGCGCGCCGCACTGGCGCGCCAGCGAGCCAAGGTTCACACCCGACTCGGCCCACACGCTTGGGCGGCCGCCGGGCGGCGCGGCGTGAAATTCCACCTCGCGCGCCCGGTTGATGATCACCAGCCCGCGCACACCGGCGTCGCTCACCAGCACATTCGAGCCGCCGCCCAGGATCACCGGCTGAAAACCCAACTGCCAGGCCGAGCGCACCAGTTCGGCCAGCTCGCCGGCGCTGTTGGCCGTGGCCAGAAAATCGGCTGGGCCGCCCAGGCGGGCCGAGGTATAGCGCGCCAGGGGCTCAGCGGTCTTCAACCGGGTCCCAAAAGCCGCGCGCAGATCGCTCATCACCCAAACGCTCACAGCGCCTTTAGTGTCTCAACCAGCCGCAAAATCACTTCTTTGTGCGTCAGAAAACCGGCCACCGGCGCCGCTGCTGTCTCGCTCGCCCCAGCGGCGCTCGCCTCGGCCAGCTCGGCGACGGCGCGCGGGGCGGCGCGCTGCAGCGAAGGCATGCTGCCCGCCTTGTGCTCAAATGTGGTCGACTTTCGCTTCGCCTTCGGTTGACCCGTCATAACAGCCTCGCTTGTCCTTGGCCCTGCAGCCGGTCCAGCACTCGCTGCCCCACCTGGTTGCCGTCGCCGGCGCCCAGGGTCAGCAGCACATCACCCGCATGCAGCCGCTCCACCAGATAGTCGGCCGCGTCGCCCAGCGCCGGCACATACACCGCGTCCGGGTGGTCCATCCGCTGCACAATGTCGCCGGCGCTGATGCCAGGATCGGTCACCTCGCGCGACCGGTAAATGTCGACGATGACCACGTGATCGGCATCGGCGAACGCCGCCGCGAAATCGGCCAGCAGCGTGCGCGTGCGCGAGAACGTGTGCGGCTGGAACATCACCCACAGCGGGTGATCTGCGAAGCGCCGCCGGGCCGCGGCCAGCGTGGCGCGGATCTCGGTCGGATGGTGGGCATAGTCGTCCACCCAGGTTACTCCGCCGACCTCGCCCATCACCTCGAAGCGCCGCCCGGCCCCGCGATAGTCAGCGAGGCCATTGCGGGCATCGTTGAAGCTGACGCCCAGATGATCGGCCACCGCCAGCGCCGCCAGCGAGTTGAGCACGTTGTGCTCGCCTGGCAGGCGGTTGCGCACCAGCCCCAGCGTGCGCTCGTCCTTCACCAGCAAAAAGTCGAACCCACCCGCCCCGTTGGGCTGGAGTGAGTCGGCGCGGTAGTCGTCGTCGCGGCGCAGGCCATAAGTCAGCGCCGGCCGGCCGGCGGCGCGGCGCGCCTCCACCAGCGACCGCGCAAAGGCATCTTGGCCGCAGCTCACCAGCAAACCCTCGTCCGGCAGCAAATTGGCGAAGGCGCGGAACGCTTCTTGCATATCTGCCAGGGTGGGAAAACAGTCTGGATGATCGTGCTCAACATTCGTCACCACCGCCACCGTGGGCTTCAGCCCCAAAAACATCCGGTCGTATTCGTCGGCTTCCACGACGAACGGCCCTTTGCCGGCGCGCGCGTTGGCGTCGAAATCAGCCAGCCAGCCGCCGACGATAAAGGTTGGGTCCAGCCCGGCCCGGTCCAGCAGCAGGGCAATCAGCCCGGTGGTGGTCGTTTTGCCGTGCGTGCCCGCCACCGCCACGCCTTGCCGGCCCGTCATCAGCCGGCCCAAGAACTCCGCGCGCTTCAGCACGGGCAGCCCGCGCGCCTGGGCGGCGGCCACTTCTGGATTGCCTTCTGGTATGGCAGCCGAAACAATGACCAACTCGGCGCCATTGAGGTGTTCGGCCGCGTGGCCCTGATAGACCCGGGCGCCGTGCGCGGCCAGCGCCTGGGCAAACGGCGAGAGTACCTCGTCCGAGCCGCTCACGTCGTCACCCGACTCGAGCAAGACCTGGGCGATGGCCGAAAGGCCGCTGCCGCCAATGCCGACGAAATGAACGTGAGTCATTGCCCAACCATCCCGCGCGTGGGCGAAGTTCGCGCCGCGGCATGCGTGGTCCGTAGTCCGTTGTCCGTGGTCCATGAATAGCCGCGCTCAATATGCACCACGCACCACGCGCCCTGCCTACAATGGTACTGCGCCTGTGACGTCATTCAGCTCTTCATACAAAGACGATAATCACAAAGACAAACGCCGCGATAATGGCGAAATAGATATTCGGTATGCCCAGCAGCACCGGCGGCATGTACTTCATGTACGTCAGCGCCACGTTTGGATCGGTGGGCGGCGTGACGTAGGGCAGCGGATAGGCGGCCTGGTCCATGTAGTACCAGATCGAGCCGGCGATGAAATAGCCATTGACCAGACCCAGCGCCACGCCCAGCAGCAGATCTTGCAGCTTCTCGCGGGCAAACTTGCCGCTTGCGAACGCAGGCAGGTTAGGCGTCTGGTAGCCGAAATAAGTCAGGGTGAGCAGCAAGCCCCCGCGCAGCGCGAACTGGGTAATGCCCGGCCGCGAGGTCATGATGATGCGCACCGATTCCACGTACGTCAGCAAGACCGTGTCGATGGCGATGGCCAGTAGCACGCTGAAGATAACGAGCAATTCCTTGGCCCAGCCGCGAAAGCCGCCGATGACGCCAAACAGGATGACGTACATCCAAAAGACGGCCGTCAGCGTCATCATGGCCGCGCGGCGCTCCCAGCCAACCGCGCCAGCTCATCCGCGATCCGCCCGGCGGCGCCGGGCTGGGCCGCGGCCCGAGCCGCGGCGCGCATGCCTGCCAGCCGCGCCGGGTCGTCCAGCAGGGCGCGCACTTCACCAGCCAGCTTCGCCGGTAGGTCTTCGTCGTTCAGCCGCAGCGCTGCCCCGCGCTGGGCCAGATAGTCGGCGTTCACCTTCTGATAGCGCCAGGCATATGGATACGGCACCAGGATGGCGGGCAGGCCAAACAGCGGATACTCGCCCAGAGCCGAAGCGCCCGCGCGCGAGACTACCAGATCAGCGGCGGCCAGCGCCTGGCCCATTTCATGCAAGAAGGGATAGGCGTGATAACGCGCCAATTGCTCGGCCGGCAGCGCCGCCCGCGCCTGTTCCACTTCCTGCCAGTCCAACTGTCCGCTCAGATGCACCACCTGGTAATCCTTAAGCCAATCGGGCAGAGCCTTGAACACGGCCCGGTTAATGCTGCGCGCCCCGCGGCTGCCACCGGTCACCAGCAGCACCGGCCGGCCGGCCTCCAACCCCAGCGCCGCCTGGGCCTCGGCCCGCGAGGCCGCCCCCAGCTCCGGCCGGGTGGGGTAGCCGGTCACGGTCACATCGCCGGCGCGGCTGCGAAAGTACTGCCGCGAGTCATCCACCGTCACTGCAATCCGCCGCGCCAGCCAGGCAATCAGCTTCACGGCCAGGCCCGGCTCGATATCCGGCAGATAAACCAGCACCGGCACCCGGCTGAGCCAGGCCGCCACCGCTACCGGAGCCGTAATAAAGCCGCCAGTGACAAAAACTACATCCGGCCGGTACGCCCGCACCAGGCCCAGCGCCTCGCCCAGGCCGCGCAGCAGGTCTAGGGCGTTCAAGGGCAGGCGCCACCCCACCCCGTGCACCCCCGCGCCGTGAATGGCTCGAAACGGAAGCCCGGCCCGATTCACCAGGTCGGTTTCCATTCCGCCACGGCTGCCCACCCACAGTAATGGGTGACGAGTAACTCGCAATTCGTCATTGGTAATCGGCAACACAGGTGAATTACCAATTACCAATTGCCAATTGCTAATCGCCGTCTTCGCGACTGACAGAGCGGGGTACACTCCGCCGCCCGTTCCGCCGGCCGAAATTAGGAGCCGCATTCGGTTTTATGACCTCGCCCAGGCGCTGGGTCCAGCTCCAGGCCGGTCCGTTCACGCGCGTGCGGCGTGGAATGTTTTCATCGGTCTTTTCACGCCGCGAGATACTCAGCAGCACCCCCATGGCCGTCAGCATCATCACCAGGTTCGAGCCGCCATAGCTGACAAACGGCAGCGCGTTGCCGGCAAAGGGCAGCAGGCCAACCATGACCGCGATATTGATCATGGCCTCCAGCAGCACCCAGCACACGATGCCCGAGGCCAGCATGGCGCCCAACTGATCGCGCGCGCCCGAAGCGATGCGAAAGCCGCGCCAGGCCAAGGCCACAAACAGCAGGATCAGCACAATGCAGCCGATCAACCCCAACTCTTCGCCCACGATGGCGAACACCGAGTCGGTGTGCGGCGCGGGCAGGAACCCGAACTTCTGATGGCTTTCGCCCAGGCCGCGGCCAAAGATGCCGCCGTTGATGAACGCGATCGCGGCTTGCTGCACCTGCCAGGAAGCCTGGGTCAGGTTCTGCAGGCCGGCCACGAAATCGGCCAGGCGGGCGCGGCCTGTCGAGCTGATCTGCAGCACCAAAAACGCGCTGACCGTGCCAGCGGCCATGACAATGCCCATCTGCAGGATGTCGGCGCCGCTAATGAAGAACATGAAGACCGCCACGATGACCACTGTGCCCGCCGCGGATAGGTCGGGCTGGAGCAGGATCAGGCCAGCGACCACACCCACAATTACACCGAACGGGCCAATGCCATAGCCCATCTCGCGCAGCCGGTCGGACTTCGAGTCCAGCCACACCGCCAGGTACAGAATGGTGGCCAGTTTGGCCAGCTCAGACGGCTGCACCGAACCGTTGAAGAACGAGCGCTGGGCGTTGAACTTGGTGGCGCCAAACAGCAGCACGGCCAGCAGCGCGGCTACGGTGATGCCCATCAAGAACACCGCCAGCCGCTTCCACCAGCGGTAGGGCATGTAGGCGGCGATGATCATCGCAATCAGGCCTACGCCCAGCCAGCGCACCTGCCGGAAGAAAATCAGCGATGGGTCGTGATAGGTTTGGTACGACAGGTCGAAGGTGGTCGAATAGACCATCATCAGCCCGAAGGCCACCAGCGCGCCGACGATGACAATCAGCAGGCCATCAATCGGCAGGCCGAAGATCTTCTTGCGGACGGGTTGTTCGGTTTGAGACAATTCCACAGTAGTCATAAGGATTTGGGAACCAGGGTCCAGGTCATTGGTCGGATGAGACAGCCGTGATCAGGTACCCCATCAGCAATTAGCGTGCCAGCCTTCCACATCGCCATTTACCCACTACAGCTCCTTCACCCACTCTTTGAACCGGTCCCCGCGCTCGGCGAAGTCCTTGAATTCGTCATACCCGGTGGCGCCGGGCGAGAGCAGCACCACATCGCCTGGCTGGGCCAGGCCGGCCGCGGCGGTCACCGCCTGGGCCAAGCCGTGGAACCGCGGCCGGCGCTCAGCGGGCACGCCCGCGGCCGCCAGCGCCCGCTCGATCAGCGGCGCGGCCTCGCCGAAGAGCACCGCTGCCTTCACCCGCGTGCTCACCAGCCGGGCCAGATCGTCCCAGGGCAGGTTCTTGTCGCGCCCGCCCAGCAGCAGCACAATCGGCTCGTCGAATGAGCGCAGGGCCGCTTGGACGCGCTCGGGGGCAGTGGCAATTGAGTCGTTGTACCAGCGCACCCCGCCCTGCTCGCGCACCAACTCCAAGCGGTGGGCCACGCCGCGGAAACCAACCAGCCCGGCGCGTATGGCCTCTGGCGCGGCGCCGGCGGCAGCGCTGATCGCGATGGCGGCCAGCACGTTCAGCAGGTTATGCCGCCCGCGCAGCTCAATGTCGGCCAGGGTGGCCACAGCTTCTGCCTGCCCGTCGCGCGCCAGCATCAACCGCTCGCCGTCCACAAAAGCGCCGTCAGCCACCGGGCCCGCCGCGCTGAAATAATGCACCGGTCCGCGCGCCAGCGGTGCCAGGGCCATGGCCCCCGGATCATCACGGCCCAGCACCGCCACGCCCCCTTGCCCCTGGTGGCGCAGGATGCGGCTTTTGGCCTCGGCGTAGGCCGCCATGCTGCCGTGCCGGTCCAGGTGGTTGGGCGTGATGTTGAGCACGGCGGCCACTTGCGGAGCGCGAGTCATGATCTCCAACTGAAAGCTCGACAATTCCATCACCACCACGTCGCCGCTGTGCAGCCGGGCCAGATCACCAATCAGCGGGCGGCCAATGTTGCCGCCGACGAACGCCGTCTGGCACATCCGCCCGACCAGCGTCGTGGTCGTGGTCTTGCCGGCGCTGCCCGTAATGCCGATCACCGTCACGTCCGCCGGCACGACTTCCAGAAAAATCTGCGAATCGTTGCTGAGCAAAATGCAGCGCGCCCGCGCCTGGCGAGCCAGCGGCAGATCGGCGGCCACGCCGCCCGAGAGGCACAGCAGGTCGGCGCCGTCCAGCAGGCTGTCCGGGTGCCCGCCCAGCACAAACTCAATCGGCAGGCCGGCCAGCGCCGCTATCTGCGGGGCGAGCGCGGCGGCGGTCTGCCGGTCGCTCACCACCACCTCGGCGCCCTGCTCGGCCAGGTAGCGCGCCAGCGCCACACCTTGCCGGGCCAGACCCAGGATCACCACGTGTTTTCCACGGTAATCAGCCGGCACGGCTCGTTGCGGACACGCCCGCTGGCGCGCCCCGCCCAGTGCCCGAGGCGCGCGCACGCGCGCGGCCATTCGGGCGGCCAGCGGCAGCGGCCACGCCGCTGCCATTTGTCTCGCCCACGCCCAGCCAGAAATGATCCGGCATCACATTGCGGGCGGAGCGAATTTGAAC
The DNA here is from genome assembly GCA_043734225.1 of Anaerolineales bacterium. Classification (GTDB taxonomy): domain Bacteria; phylum Chloroflexota; class Anaerolineae; order Anaerolineales; family UBA6663; genus JAYTFQ01. The sequence continues at coordinate 12,478 of JAYTFQ010000874.1, forward strand.
GCCGGCGGCGATGTCGGGC
>JAYTFQ010000875.1:0-7479 GCA_043734225.1 Anaerolineales bacterium
TCGGCACTGAATTGCCGTCGACTTGCCATACGGACGCTCCTTCCTTGAACAGTGTATCTTCTCTTAGCACTCTGTCCAAGTTTTGGGGCGCACTACACAGCCCAGCGGGTTCACGTCCTGCTTCCCACCTCCTGCCTCCCGCCTCCCACCTCCTGCCTCCAGCCCCTCACTTTCCCACCCTCAACCTCCCCACCGCCACCTGTCCATCCGGGAATTCAGCCGTGGTCAGCCGCTCGCCCGTGTCCGGCCGGTACAGCCCCGCCCACAGCGTGTATTCCCCCGACGCCAGGTCCGCGGGCAGGCGCAGGCTGCGGCTGTCGGCCACATATTCGCCCGGCAGCCAGCCGGTAGTGGGGCGCGTCCAATCCGCCGGCACCCCGTCCGACTGCGCGGCCAGCGTACCATCGGCGGCCTGCAAATGGACGAACACGTGGTAGCCCAATTCCGGCGTCTGCGTGTCCAGCCACTGCAGCGTCAGTTTCAGGTCGTCGCCCGGCGCCAGTTTTGCTGGGGCCCCGCTGACGCCCCACAATGTGATCGGGCCCAGATCGGCCGCCAGCTTCTGATCCACCGCGGGCGCCGTGAAGCTGCGCGGCGGCGCATTGACGGCCTCTTGCCCCACTGCCACGCCTTGCCCATTGCCCACACTCACCGACCAGGTGTACATGCCGCTGGCCAGCGCCGCCGGCAGCAGCAACGTCACCTGGTCGCGCACCAGGTCACCGGGCCGCCACTGCGAGGTCCCATAGTGACTGCCCAATGTGAACGGCTGCGTGGCCACCAGCCGGCCATTCGGATCGGCCAGGCGCAATTGACCCTTCATATCGGCGCCTGGCGCGGCCGCCGCCAGCCAGCACAGCGACACGGTCACCGGGTTGCCTGGCGCGGCGGCCCCCGGCGCCAGGCTGGCTTGCCGCAGGGTCAGCCCTGGCGTGAGCACGGCGTTGAGCGTGCCCGGGCAATCGGCTTGCCGGGCCGGGCTGCCCACCGTCACCGCGCCCACCGGCTGCGTGCCCAGGCTTTGCTGGTTATAGCGCGCGAAGACGGTCACCTGCGCCGTGTATTGCCCCGGCGGTGTGCCGGGCAGCAGCCGCAGCACGTAGGGATCGAGCAGATATTGCTCCGGCGGCCAGAAGTCCGTGCCTGGCTCAAAGCGCCAATCGGGCGGGCGGGTGAAGCCGGGTTGGGTCCAAATTTGCCCAGCCGCATCCACCAGCTGCATGTCAAACCCGTAATCTACCCCCAGACGATGCTCCGCCTGCCAATACAGCGTCACCGTCACCGGATCGTCTGCTCCCACCGACCGCGCCGGCACATCCGCGCCCCACAAATGCACCTCGCCCTGAAAGCTCACATCCAGCGGCTGCGACGCCAGCGCTGGCGGCTGGCTGGTCAGCCCATGCCGCAGCAGCGGTGTCAACCCGGCGTCATACAGCAGCGGACGCGCCGCCGCCACTGCCACCGCGAAAACAAATAACCATAGGCCTTGTCTCCCCTCTTCCCTTGAGGTCCAAGCTCCTTGGAGTGAAGCGGAGGGGAGGTTGGGGGCAGGGGGGGTTATGTCTTTTCTTCTCCACGCCAGCCACGCTGCCAGAGCCGCCAATCCCACCACTGTCATCGCATCCCCTGCCACCCGGGGCAGCGTCGTGCCAAACGAAAAGGTCAGCGTGTGCGCGCCAGCCGGCACCGCCACAGCCATCAGCCCCTCGGGCACGGTGATAGTAAGTGGCGCCGGCTGGCCGTCGAGCGCGGCCCGCCAGCCGGGAAAATAGAACGTGCGGTAGACGAATGTCACCGGCTGCGCTGCTTGCACGCTAAACGTCGCGCCGACTGGTTGAGCTGGACCCGGCTGCACCTGGGCCCCTGGCGCGGCGTAGCGCGCCACGCTCCCGCTGTTCTTCAATGTCTCTCGGTCGGCAGCCGTATCTGGCAATTTCTGCACCCACACCGGCAGATATTCGCCCACGGTCGTCGTGCCAATAAAATCCGGCGGTATCTCGAAACCAGCCAGCGCCGCTAGCCCCGGATTAGTCGGCGTCGCCTCGCGCGGCGAGGTGGCGAACGGCAGGCCAGCGCTGATCAGTCCCAATAAGCAGATAAGAAGTAGGACGAATGACGATGGGCGAGGGACGAATGTTTGATTTGTTCGTCCTTCGTCACCCGCCCCCTGCGGTTGGGGCGGGGGGTTCGTCGTTCGTCCGCTTTGTCTCCCTGGCCTCTCGTCCACAAACACCGCCCCTGCCGCCAGCGCCACAAACAGCGAGATCGGTCCCAGCAGCCGCCAGGGGAACAGCGTCAGTTGCAGCAGCGGCACGGCGTCCCACAGCGGTTTGGCCAGCGGGTGAATGAGCAGTGTTGCGGCCAGGGCCGCCGCGCCGAAAAAGACCAGCGACCGGCCTTGCTCGCCCGAGACCGCCGGCCGCGTCCGGGGCCAAGCCCAGCGCGCGGCGACTAGCCCGGCCAACACCAGCGCCGCCAGCGGCAGCGAGTGCACCACCGGCGGGTTCAGCAGGTCGGCATCCACTGGCAGGCGCGGCAGGGCGAACAACTGGCCCAACCCTAAAAAGTTGCCGGAATAGTTCATGGCGCCGTTGCCGGTTCCGCGCGCCGTCTGCGCATACCGCGCCTCGGTCAGCGCCGGCAGCCAAAAAAAGGCGGATAGCGCCAGGGCGAGGAGGAATGGAAGCACCAGCCATTGGTAATTGGTAATCAGTAATTTCCATTTACCAATTGCCAATTCCCAATTACCACTGACCATCTCCCACAGGCCATACAGCCCCACAAATGGCATCGCCTGCAGCATCACGCCCTGGTGGGCCAGGATCGCGCCGGCCAGCGCCAGGCCCGCCCAGGCCGCCGCCGGCCGGTCGCCGCGCACCGCGCGCCGCAGGTAGAGCAGCGCCAGCGGCAGCAGCGCCAGCGCCAGCGACTCGGGCAGCGACCCGCGCACATAGTTGTCGTACAGCAGATAGGGGCTGTAGAGATAGGCGACGCCCGCCACCAGCCCGGCCGTATGGCCAAAGTGCTCCCGCCCCAGTCGGGAGGCGAACCAGCCGCTCGCCAGCAGGCACAGCGCCCCGGCCAGGTTGTAGGCAGTCAACAGGCCAAAACCTAGCAGATGCAGCGCCTCAACCAGGTAATGCGCCCCATACGGAAAGAAATTGAAGACGGGGTAGCCAAAACCCAGCACCAGATCGGGCGCCCAGCGCGGCAGCAGCACACCCGCCCGCACCAGTTGGTCCAGCTCAACCGTTCGGAACAGGTGCGCCAGACCGTCGTTGCTGCGCGGCAGGCCAGGCAGCGCGGACGGCCATAGCGCCGGCAGAGCCAGAATCAGAAGCAGGGCGTACGGTTTGAGGTGGTGCAGCCGCGCGGGCACGAACGACGATTATACCGTGCGTGATTGTTACGTAGTGGTCACTTGCGAGTCCTGGCCATCAAGTGTAAATTGTTAGTCAGAGGTTAGTTTGGAAAGTCCGCAAGACACCCGCCCAGCCGCGCCTGAAAATCAGTCCGCGCCCCCCGATGTGGTCCCGCGCTATCACCTGCCCGACGATTGGTCGGGCAAGGGTGCTTGCCCGGTGTGCCGCACCCCGGGCCGTCTTAGCGTCCAACATCAGGACGTCACGCCCGACCGTATGCTGTGCGGCGCGTGCGGCACCGCCTTCGAGGTGGAAAGCGCCGGCGCGCGCATCCGTCTGGCGGCGGCCCCCCCGGGTTTGGCCGCCCGCACCGCTGGTCTGCTGAACGCCTGGCTCTCCCCGGCTGAGTTGCTGCTGGTCCTGGAGCGCCCCACGCCAGTCGGTTCTAGCTCGCCGTTTGAGCCCGTGGCTGCTGCCCTAAACGCCAGCCCGGTTTCGCCGGCGCTGGCCGCCTCGCCCAAACCGGCCAACGGCGCGCGCACCGCGCCGGACGCCGAACCAGGCAGCGAGGATTGGTATGCCTCATTGGCGGCCGTCCTTGGCGGCACTCTGCCGGTCAGCCCGCCGCCAAACGCGGTGCTGGCCGACGAGCTTGAGCGCGCCTTGCTGGGCCCTTCAGATAAGTCTGCCGGCGTTCCGCCAACAGCCGTTGTGGCCGGTGATGGTTTGGCCCCAGTGGCGCCCGCCGCCAACCCTGCGACAATAACTAATTACCATTTACCGATATCTGCTCCCGATGTCAGCGCGGCGGATATCAATTACCAACGTATGCCCCCAACGTCAGCGTCGGGGTTGCCGCTTACGCCGTCCGCTCAGTCCGAGCCCGGGACCGCCGACCAGGTGTTGGCGGAGGCCATCGCCACCCTGTCGGCCCCGGTGGCGCCCGCCGCCCCGCCAGCCGCGCCCACGCCGCTGCCCGCCGCCAGCCAACCGGTCGCACCGCCGGAAACCGCACTACCGCCGGCCGGCATTTCGGCCGCACAACCGACACCTGGCCCCAGCGTCAATGTGGGGGTTACGAATTACCAATACTTGCCCCCGGTGTCAGCGTCAGGGTTGCCACTTTCGCCAACCCCGCCGGTAATCAGCGGGCCGTTGCCCTCCCGCCGCGAATTGGCCGAGCGGGCCTGGAAGTTGCACGAGTTAGGCAACTCGCTCAAGTCCATCCGATCGACGTTGGAAACCTCGGGCGGCACGCCCGATGACATCCAGGTGATCATGGAAAAACTGATCACTCTGGAGCAGGGCCGCCGCGCGCGTTTTCAGCGTACCCTGCAGTGGGCGGCCATCGGCGGGCTGACCGTGGTATTTGTCTTGCTGGCCATCGCCATTGTTATCAGCAGCCTGGCTTCGCCCAGCGCCCCGGCCGCCACGGCCGCGCCGCGCCTCACGCTCGTCGGCTCAGCCGCGCCTCCGCTGGACACGCCCGGCGCGGGCACGCCCAACGGCACCCAGTTGCCGCCCACGCCAACCCTGGCCTATAGCCCCATCATCGCGATTATCAATGGATTGCTGCCGGGCGATGTGAAGCTGGCCAATGGGCCCACGCCGGCGCCCGCGCTGTCCTCCGCCGCCCTGGGCGGCCTATCCCCGGCCACACCCGCATTTTCGTCGTCCGACCTGGCCACGCGCTTGGCCAATTCCACCGGCTTGCCCGCCTGGGTGGCCACCCTGGTGCCCAGCGCCATCACGGCCATCAACGTGCCCACCCCCAACGTCGATCCCAAGGGCCCGCCCAGCGCGCCTTGCCCCGCCACCTCCGCCCAGGCCTCGGCTTTGTTTGGCGGCCCAGCCGGCAGTTGGAGTTTCAATCACCAGGAGCAGGGCTGGATCCTGATCCTGGCCGACAGGCCCACCAGCATCCGCATCCCCGATGGCATGTCTGGCGGCTACCTGGTCATCGGCGACAGGCTCGAAATGCGCACCGCCCAGGGCCCGGCCACCGTCAACAATGTCAACTTTATTGCGGTTTCTTGCCAGTAAGCTCGCTGGATGGTTCTCGCTCCCTGAACGCTCTCCCGAGGCTGCCTCGCCGCGCTGCGTCTTTTTCAGGACGATATTCGGTGAACCTTACACTCTCCCAAAACTAAGTGGTAAAATCGAGTTAGAAGTTAATCGGATGGCAGTCACCGCCTCGCGTATGGGGCATCGCTGCCCGGAGGCCCAGAATGGACGAGCAGAAACATGTTGGAACCGTAGCCTTGAAGCGCGGCCTGGCGCAGATGCTCAAAGGCGGCGTGATCATGGATGTGGTCAACGCTGAACAGGCGCGTATCGCGGAAGACGCCGGCGCCTGCGCCGTGATGGCTTTGGAGCGTGTCCCGGCCGATATTCGCGCCGATGGCGGCGTGGCGCGCATGAGCGACCCCGAAGTAATCCTGGCCATCATGGACGCAGTCTCCATCCCGGTCATGGCCAAGTGCCGCATCGGCCATTTTGTCGAAGCGCAGATTTTGGAAGCCCTCGGCGTTGATTACATCGACGAGTCCGAGGTGCTCACCCCGGCTGACGAGCAGCACCACGTGGATAAGCAGGGCTTCAAGGTGCCGTTTGTGTGCGGCTGCCGCAACCTGGGCGAGGCCCTGCGCCGGGTGGGTGAGGGCGCGGCCATGATCCGCACTAAGGGCGAAGCCGGCACCGGCGACGTGGTGGAAGCCGTGCGCCACGCACGCGCCGTGCTGGGCGACATTCGTCGCCTGACCACCATGGAAGACAGCGAGTTGATGAGCTTCGCCAAGGAGCTGGGCGCGCCCTACGAGTTGGTGCGCGAGACCAAGACCCTCGGCCGCATGCCGGTGGTCAACTTCGCCGCCGGCGGCATTGCCACCCCTGCCGACGCCGCGCTGATGATGCAGTTGGGCGTCGATGGCGTGTTTGTCGGCTCGGGCATCTTCAAGTCCGGCGATCCAGCCCGCCGCGCCAAGGCCATCGTCGAAGCCACCACCCACTTCCGCGACGCGCGCCTGCTGGCCGAAGTCAGCCGCAACTTGGGTGAGCCGATGGTCGGCCGCTCGGCCGCTTCGCTGCCGCAAGAGGAAATGCTGGCCGTGCGCGGCTGGTAAGCCGCCAACTGAACTATTCCGCGAAATGGGCTATGCGGCGGGCTAATCCCGCCGCATAGCCCATTTCGCGACTTTTCTCTAATATCATCTCTATGAAGATCGGTGTTTTGGCTTTGCAAGGCGACTTTTCCGAACACGTCGTCGTTCTCAAACGTTTGGGGCACAACGGGGTCGAAGTGCGCCTGCCGGCCCAGTTGGACGGCCTCGACGGCCTGATCATCCCCGGCGGCGAGTCCACCACCATTGGCAAGTTGGCGGTGCAATACCAACTGATGGACCCCATCCGCGCGCTGGCGGCTCGCCGGCCCGTGTGGGGTACCTGTGCCGGCGCCATCTTTCTTTCACAGGACGCCCGCCGCCCGCAGCCCTTGCTCGGCCTGATGGATATCCACGTGGAACGCAACGCTTTTGGCCGCCAGGTGGATAGCTTTGAGATCGAGCTGGACGTGCCGGCCCTGGCCGAGTTGGATGCGCCGGCCGCGCCGCGCCCGTTTCACGCCGTGTTCATTCGCGCGCCGCTCATCGAGCAGGTGGGACCCGGGGTAGACGTGCTGGCGCGCCTGGCCGATGGGCGCATCGTGGCCGCGCGCCAGGGTCATCTGTTGGCCACCAGTTTTCACCCCGAACTGACGCCGGATGATCGCTTTCATCGCCTGTTTCTCAGCCTGGCCCAACCTTAGCGCGCCGGTCGATAGTCGCTTTCTCAAGGAACATTGCTCATGGCCATTCCATTGAAACGGCCGGCGGAGGTCGAAGGTCTGCGCAGCGCCGGGCGCATTGTCGCGGGCGCGTTTGCCATGCTGCGCGGCCAGGTGCGCCCGGGCGTCAGCCTGCGCGAGCTCGACCAGCGCGTGACCGATTTCCTGGCCCAGCAGGACGCCGAGCCGCTCTATAAGGGCTATCGCGGCCGGCCCGGCTCACATCCGCCCTTTCCCGGCGTCATTTGCGCTTCGGTCAACAGCGAAATTTGCCATGGCTTGCCCGATGAGCGCGTG
>JAYTFQ010000876.1:0-8343 GCA_043734225.1 Anaerolineales bacterium
ATGGGGTAGGTGGTCAGGACGTCTTCAGACGGGACCGTCTCCCAGAGCTCCCAACTGCCCTGGCCAGCCGGCCTAAAAATTTCCAGGCCGCCATCGTCAGCGCCCCGGAAAGCCAGCACGGGCTGAAGATGGTCATCGATGACAAAATTGGCGAAGCGGTCGTTCTGCTCCAGCAGAGTTAGGTCGCCGCTGTGCAGATTGAGTCGATAGAGATCGTGCCACTCCGGCCGGCGCTGGTTGAGACCGATGACCGCTTCGTCCGGAAAAAGCGGGCTGGTTTTCAACAGCCGCGTCTGCACGCCCGCGAACGGGGTAAGGGGCTGCACCTGGCGCGTGGCGATATCCAGGCGAAAAAGCTGCCCATTTTCGTCGCCGTTCTGGTCCTGGATATATAGCAGATCGCGGTTGGTGTAGGCCCACCAATACCAGTGCACGCCGCGGCTGGTGTCGCGCGTGAGCGGCTGCGCCGCCTGGGGATTGCCGCGCGGCGCCAGCCAAATGTTGAGCACGCCATTGAGCGGCGCCAGGTAGGCCAGGCGTTGACCATCCGGGCTGAGCTGTAAATTAGCGTGGTCTGGATTGCTGAAGAGCAATTTGCGCGGCAACAGCGGGACAGCGGTCATGAGCGGCATCCTTGGGTGATAATTTGCTTAGGCCGAGCCCACCATACCCTTGTTCGTGAGCGGCGGCAAACCCGCGCCGGTCAAACGCGGTATTCTAGCGCCAGGCGCCAACTGCCAGCCTGAAAAAATGCGGGGAATGGGAAAATCCTAAAAAAGCGATGCGGGCCGGGCTTTGCCCGGCCCGCATCGCTTTTTTCGGATACGATCGCTAAGACGGCATGCTAGAATACTGTCAGCCTGATTGCGCTGGCCCCAAGGAGCAACCCATGCTGATCACGCAAGTCATGTTCCACGTTAAGCCCGAGCACCTGGAAGCGTTCAAAGCCGCGACGCTGGAGAATGCCCGCAACAGCGTGCGCGAGGCAGGCATTGCTCGCTTCGATATTATCCAACAGGTGGATGACCCGACACGCTTTATGCTGGTGGAAGTATTTCGCGACGCGGAGGCGCCAGCCAAACACCGCGAATCGGCGCACTTTAAGGCCTGGCTGGCGGCGGTGACCGAGGGGGATATGCTGGCGGAGCCGCGCACCCGGCAGCAGTACACCAACGTGTTCCCCAACGACACCGGCTGGGACCTGCCGCCGGGCGCCCGCGCTTGAACGCCGGCGACCCAGGAGGCACCGTGCCCGATCATTTTGAACCGCAGCGCACGCTGTCGCACCCGAAGGCGCGCGTCTATAAGAATCGCGGGGTGGTGATTGAGCTGGCGGCTTCGTACGAAGAGCTGGAAACGCAAAGCCTGGCGGCGATTGAGCCGCTGTGGGCCAAGTATCCCAAAGCGCAGGCCTTCTGGCAGACCTTGCTGGACGACACCGAGGCGCAGGCGAATTGGGACATGGCCAATTACATGGCGGTGAACAAGCTAGGCTATAACGACCATGGCCGAACACATGCCATCGTCGCCGGCGCGAACGCCGTGCGCATTTTTGACCTGCTGGTCGAATCCGGCGTGAACCCGGACGTGGCGCTTTCGGGCGCCGGCGACGTGGACGACGCCTGCCTGGTAACGGCCAGCGCCACGCTGCTGCACGATATCGGCAACCAACTGCACCGCCAGCACCACGAGTTGCTGGGGGTGAGCCTGGCCCAAAGCCTGCTGGACCGGCTGATGCCGGCGGCTTACCCGGATGTGGCGCAGCGCATTGAGCTGCGGGCCTTTATCCTGCACGCCATCCTGTCGCACGATTTCGACCCGCCACCGCTGACCTTTGAAGCGGGGGTGGTGGGCGTGGCCGACGGCACGGATGTGACCAAGGGGCGCGGGCGCAAAGCCTTCGACCTGGGCAAGATCGACATTCACTCGGTGTCGGCGCTGGCCATCGACGAGGTGCACATCGGCCCGGGCAAGGAGATGCCGGTGGAGATCACGGTGGTCATGAACAATTCGGCCGGCATCTTCCAGATCGAAGAGACCCTGACGCGCAAAGTGGTGCGCGGGCCGCTTTCGAAATGGATCACGGTCACAGCCGTCACACGGCCGGCTGATTCACCGCATGACGCCCGCATCATCGAGCGGCTGACGCTGCGCAACGGCGTGTTCGTCACCGAATAACACAGAAAGACAGACAGGCACCCTATTGTTCGAGATCACCTTTTTGGGCACGTCGGCTTCGGCGCCTTCGGTGCACCGCGGCCTGCCGGCGCAGATCATTGCCTACAACGAATATCGCTTTCTGGTGGACTGCGGCGAGGGCACCCAGCGCCAGATTTTGCAGTCCGGCCTGGGCTTCAAGCGGCTGGACCGCATCCTGATTACGCATGGGCATCTGGATCACATCCTGGGGCTGGCGGGGCTGGTGTCCACCTTTCTGCGCTGGGAGACCATCGATCACCTGGAGATTTGGGCCGGGCGCTGGGCGCTGGAGCGCATCCATGACCTGCTGTATGACATTGTGCTCAAAGGCACGCGCACACCATTTCCGCTCCAATTGAAGGAGATTAAGCCGGGCGTGATGTTGGAAGACGACAGCTTCAGCCTGACGGCTTTTCAGGTGGACCATCGCGGCTCGGATAGTTTCGGCTTCGCTTTCACTGAAAAATCGCATCGCCCGTTCCTGGTGGAACGGGCCGCGGCGCTGGGCGTGCCGGCGGGGCCCATCCGGCGCGACCTGGTGGCCGGCGCAACGGTGACCCTGGCCGACGGCCGGCAAGTGGGGCCGGAAGACGTGCTAGGCCCGCCGCTGGCCGGGACACGGCTGGTGCACGTGGGCGATTGTGGCGACAGCCAGAGCCTGCTGGAGGTGGCGCGCGGCGCGGATGCGCTGGTGATTGAAGCGACTTACCTGGAAGAAGAAGCCGGCATGGCGCGCGACTTTGGCCATCTGACCGCGGGCCAATCCGCGCGGCTGGCGCGCGACGCGGGGGTGAAACAGCTTTACCTGACGCATGTGTCGCGCCGTTACCGCGAGCGAGATATTTTAGAGGAAGCGCAGCGCATTTTCCCGGCGACGGTGGTGGCGCGAGATTTCGATCATTTTGCGGTGGCGAAAGAGAAAGACAATGAGAAAAGGGCGGGGTCAACTTAAAACAAAAGCGCCGGGCAAATAACGCCCGGCGCTTTTTGATTGGCGCGAACTCAGCGCCGGCGGCCGCGACTGCCGGTGAGGATGAAGACGTAGTACAGCAGGGTGGAGAGCGCGGAGGCCAGGCCGGCGACGTAGGTGAGCGCCGCGGCATCCAGCACCTTGTTGACGCCCATCAATTCGTCAGGGCTGACGAGTTGATAGCTTTGCAGCAGCGCCTTGGCGCGATGGCTGGCATTGAACTCTACCGGCAGCGTAACCAGCGAGAACAAAGCCACCCCGGCGAAGAGCGCCACACCCACCCAGGCCAAGCCGGGCTGGTTGAGCAGCAGGCCGACGAAAAACACCAGCGGGCCCAGGTACGAGCCGAATTGCACCACCGGCACGATGGCGCTGCGCGCCTGGAGCGGCCAGTAGCTATCCTGATGCTGAAGGGCGTGGCCGGTCTCGTGCGCGGCAATGCCGACGGCCGCCACTGAGGGTATATCAAACACAGCCGGCGACAGACTCAGGGTGCGGGTGCGCGGGTCGTAGTGATCACTCAGGATGCCGCCGCCTCGTTCCACGGCCACATCTTGCAGGCCGTGATAATCGAGCAGCGCGCGCGCCACGCGGGCGCCTGTTTGACCGCGGCCGGTGAGCACCCTGGAATACTTGTTGACCGTGGCCTTCACGCGCCACTGAGCGATCATGGCCAGGATGAGCGCCGGCAAAGCAAAGACAAAATACATCGGGTCGAAGAAAAACATACCGAGCTCCTTTCAAACCTTCAAAATTATAGCGTTGCGGCCGTTAGTTTTATGTTAGCGTTTCCTGAGCCGGGCTGATATTTGTCTGACTTTCCGCTCCCAGCCGGCCACAGGGCCAGACCACAACTTTTGGGCGCGATTCGCGACTATTGAGGACACGGTCAATGCCAGACACGGATTCCCAGGAAGAACGCATGGCGCCCTCTACCATTCCAACACTCAAAACACCGCTGGCCGGGCTTTGGCCGGGCTTATCGGCGCAGACTCGCGCGCGGGTGCGCACCGGCCTGCTGGCGGCAGGCGTGCTGGCGGCCTGCCTGGCGCTGTATGCGGCGGTGCAGTACGCCACCCCAGGGTTCGCCGATCACGACGGCTATTACCACATGCGCATGGCGCAATTGATGCGCGTGCAGGGCTTGAAACCCGACTTCATCTGGCTGCCGCTGACCATCCTCAATCCAGCCGGCTTTTACGACCACCACCTGCTGTTTCACGCCTATTTAGCGCTGTTTGCCGGCAGCAACAACCCGGCCGATCTAATTGCCGGCGGCAAGCTGGCCAGCATCATTCTGCCGTCGCTGGCGGCCCTGGGCATCTGGTGGCTGCTGCGCGGCCAGGGGGTGAGCTGGGCGCCGCTGTGGACCCTGGCGCTGTTTGGGCTGTCGCAAGCCTTCCTATACCGCATGAGCATGCCACGGGCGCAGTCGGCGTCGCTGCTGGTGCTGGTGCTGGGGCTGCATTGGCTGCTGAAACGGCGTTTTTGGGCGCTACTGCCGTTGGGCTTTGTCTATGTCTGGCTGTATGACGCCTTCCCACTGCTGCTGGTCGTGGCGGGGGTATATGTGATTGCCGCGCTGGCGACTGAGCGCAAGCTGGAGTGGAAGGCGCTGGTCTTTCCAGCGATCGGCCTCGGCCTGGGATTGGTGATTAACCTGTATTTCCCGACGGACCTGCGCTTTATTCTCAACCACCTGACGGCCAAACTGGGTGACAGCACGCCAGTGGGCAACGAGTGGTACCCCTACGACACCTGGGCGCTGCTGGTGAACTCCGGCCCGGCGCTGGCGGCGTTTGTGGTTGGCGCGCTGGCGTTGGGCTGGCGCGGCAAGCGCATGGATCGGGCGACGCTGACGGCTTTTGGCCTGGCGATTGTGTTTGGGTTCATGCTGTTCAAGGCGCGCCGCTTCGTGGAGTATTACCCGGCCTTTGCCTTGATCTTTGCCGCGCTGAGCCTGGCGCCGCTGCTGGACGACTGGCTGGCCGGACACAACCGCCTCACACGTCTGGCGCCCGCCATGATGCTGCTGGTGCTGGCGGCGCCCATCACGTTCTCGCTGCAGCAGGCGCGGGCCACCATAGCCACCTCGGGGCCGGCCAATTTGTATGCCGCGGCCTCCAACTGGCTGACGCAAAACAGCCCGGCCGGCAGCCTGGTGTTCCAAACCGACTGGGACGATTTCCCGCACCTGTTCTTCTATAACACCCACAACGTCTACACGGCCGGGCTGGACCCAACATACTCGGAGCTGTACGACCCCAAGCTATACGCCGAGTGGGTGAAGATCACGCGCGGCGAGGTGAAACAGCCTGGCCAGGACATTCGCGCCGACTTTGGGGCAGCGTTTGTGCTGACCGACCTGGCCCACAGCAGCTTCATCCGCGCCGCCGACTCCGATCCGCTGCTGAAGGAAGTCTATCGCGACAAGCAGGCGGTGGTTTATCGCGTGCTGCCGTAAGCCTGGCCGCGGCGGATCGTCCTTCCAATGAACTTCCAACCGGACCGCAACCTTTCGACGCCGAGCGCGACTTATCCATACAAACCCGCTCCACCAGGTATTGATCAGGAGGAAAAATGACATCGAAACACCCGCGCTATTTCTTTTGGCCCGCTCTGGCCACAACTGGCATGCTGTTAGTGGCCGCCTGCCGCCCAGCTGCCGCGCCGGCCAAACAATCAGCCCCCATTGCGGCCGAGAAGTCGTCGGTGACGACCACGGCTCCGCACGAAATGGAGTTTCAGGGCACGGTTGAGGCCATTACGCCCACAAGCTGGACGGTCAGCGGCCATCAAATCCAGGTGAGCGCGCAAAGCCAGGTGCATGGCACCATCCACTTGGGCGATTTGGTGAGCCTGCACGTGCTCATCCAGCCCACGGGCGCCTTGACCCTGCAAACCGCCAGCCCGGCCCCGGCCAGCGACGGCAATACAAACGCCAATGACAATGGCAACGTGAATGCCAATGACAATGGCAACGTGAACGCCAATGACAATGGCAATACGAACGTCAATGCCAATGACAACGAGAACGACAATGCCAACGGCAACGACAACGCCAATGACAACGAGAACGAAAATAGCAATGTGAATGCCAACGACAATGGCAACGGCAACACAAATGTCAATGACAATGGCAACACGAACGCCAATGACAACGGCAATGTGAATGCCAATGACAACGAGAACGACAACGGCAACGACAACGCCAACGAGAATGAGAATGAGAATGACAATGCCAATGTGAACCAGAATGACAACGGCAACGACAACAGCAATGTGAATGCCAACGACAATGGCAACACGAATGCCAATGACAATGGCAACGAGAACGACAATGCCAATGTCAACGAGAACGACAATGCCAATGTCAACCAGAATGACAACGGCAACGACAACGGCAATGTAAACCAGAACGACAACGGCGATACCGGCGGCAACACCAACGTCAACGCCAACCAGAACGACAACAGTGGCGGCGGCGATGAGGGTGGTAATACCAACAGCAACAGCAACGATGGTGGTGGTGACGGTGGCGATCACAACGGCAACGCCAATACCAACTCCAACCAGAACGACAACGGGGGCGGTGGGGGCGGCGGCAACGACTAACGCCAGCCGCTGACAGACTGATATTCAAAAGCGCGGGTGCCAGGCACCCGCGCTTTTGTTTTCCTGACTGCCGCGCGACCTTGGTACAATTCCCACTTAACTATTCGTGCTCGCGCTGCGTGACCCCACTGGTAAACGATCCCATGCCGAAAATGCTGCGTCTCCTGTTTCTGACTGGTCTTTTGCTGGCCGGCTGCGCCACGACACCCACGCAGGCACCCACTGCCCCGCCGGCGGCTACCGTGGCTGCCACACCCGCCAGCGCGAGCCCAACACCGGCGCCAACGGCCACCCAGCCAGCCGCGACGGCTAGCTCGCCAGCGACACCGACCGCACTCGCGACTGCCATCGCGACTGCTTCGCCAGGCGCCCCGACGGCGACGGTCGCGCCCAGCGCCACGCCGACGGCCGAGGCGGTTAATCCCTTGACCGGCCTGCCTGTCAGCGATCCCAGCGTGCTGGACCGGCGGCCGCTGGCGGTCAAGATCGCCAACTTCCCGCGGCACGTGCGCGCGGCGCAGACCGGGCTATCTGTGGCCGACAATGTGTGGGAGCACTATGCCGAGGGGGGCACCACGCGCTTTACGGCGATTTTCCTGAGCCAGGGACCCGACCGCATCGGCAACGTGCGCTCGGCGCGGCTGATCGATAGCTATTTGGGCCAGGCGTATCAGGCCATGCTGGTGGCCTCGGGCTCCAGCGATGGCACACTCGCCCGCCTGCGGAAAACGGACTTTTTCAATCGGGTGATCGCCGAGGCCACCGGCTATCACGGCTGCCCGGTGCTGTGCCGCGAGGCGCCGGCTTCGGAAACCACCGACAAGCTCTTCACATCGGCGCCGGCCGTGTGGGACCTGGCCACCAGCCTCAAGGTGAATGGCAAGCAAGACCTGGCAGGTTTTACGTTCGACGCGCAAACCCCGGCCGGGGGCACGCCCGTCAGCACGGCGCATATCGACTGGCAGGTGGGCAACACCGTGGCCGAATGGCGCTACAGCGCCGACACGCACAGCTATGCGCGCTGGATCGACAGCGACACCATGCCCACCCTGACCCAGCATATTGATTCGCTCAATGGCCAGGCACTGTCGGCGGCCAACGTGGTGATGATCTATGCCAAATATGTCACCTCGAACATCCACGAGTCCGACACGGGCAACAAGCTGTATTTCAGCTACGACATTGAGCTGTATGGCAGCGGCCCGGCCAAGCTATTCCGCGACGGACAAATGTATGACCTGACCTGGACACGGGACCAAACCAAGGGCGGGCTGCCGCGGCTGACCGATGCCAGCGGCAACTTGGTGCCCTTGCGTCCCGGCAATACCTGGTTTGAGGCGGTGAGCACGATATCGGTGGACGTCCCAGGCGGCGACACCTTTACGGTGCGCGTGCACGTGCCGGACCCGACGGTGGCGGCGACGGCGCAGCCGTAGAGGGGGTGTGGGGGTGTGGGGGCATAGGCGTTAACTTAAGTTGGTGGGCTAACCAAAAAGGCCTGGATATGGCAAACTTGTTCTTGCTAAAGGAGACAAGACCATGTCCAAGCCCAGAGCCAA
>JAYTFQ010000877.1:0-1781 GCA_043734225.1 Anaerolineales bacterium
CTCCAAGGCAGAACCAAGGGTAATCCCGAAAACGCGACGCAGGGGCGAGTAGAACTCGCCCCTGCGCCCCGTTTTCGGGGGATTCAAATTGTTGGTTGGAATGAAACTAAGCCACGCCAGCCTGCCACGCCTTCATCGCCTCAATCTCTCCTAAATGCCCCAAACACCCCTGCAAAATTGGCTGCACCCAGCGGTAGGGGGTGCGCTTGCCGTTGATGCCGGGCACAACCGTGTGAAGCTGATCGGGCGACATGGCCCGTAACTGGCTGGCGAGGTCGGTGACCACCTGATCGAGGTAGGCCAGCAGGTCGGCGGCGGACAGGGCGGGGATTTCAAGCACTTCAGCCCAGGTGTAGCCGGTGATGTTGCCCAGCCCGGCCTGGCCGTGCCCGCGCGGGTCATAGCCGGTGCGCGCCGCCCAGCCCTGGGTGTGCCAGTGCTCCTGGTCGCCGGGCAAGTTCTTCAGAGCGCGGATGGCGATGACGTCCAACCAGCGGGCGCAGTGCCAGACGGTGACGCCGATGTTGTTGGATTGCTCACGAGGCTGCCAGCCCAGGGCCTCGGGGCTCAGCTCGGCAATCTCCTCGCGCACGCCGCGGGCGAAATCTTCCAGCCAGCCGGCCAGCATTTCATTGCCGGTTAGCACCGGTTCGGGGGCGAGTATGGTTTGAGGTTGCATGTCAGCTCCATTCTGCGTAACCTGGATGGTGAACCTCGGCGAGGCGCACGCGGTTAATACACTGTGGGGCGCTCCGCCGTTCATCCGCGCTCAAATGGAGTTGGTATGCCGATTTCGAACGCTCAGGCCTGGGTCACGCTGCTGGAGCTGTTGGGCGCGCTGGCCGGCCAATATCGCGAGGACTTCCGCCAGGCGGTGATTGGAGCCGGGCTGGGCCGCGAGCCGGTGGGCATGCTGCTGCATGCCGGCGATATTGACCCGCGCCCGCTGACCGCTGCCGATCTGCTGGCCTGCGTTCCCTATTACGCCGAGGCCTCGTTCACTCTGCCGATGCAGCGCCTGGCGGCCGCTGGCTAGAACCGGCTGGCGATGGTTACCGGCTGACTGCCAAAGGCCGGGCGGCGACGGATGCCATGTACGCCGCCGCGCGCGACAGGCTGGCGGCGCTGTCGCCCCTGCCGGCCACCGACCTGGAGCGTCTGGCACAACTGCTGCGCCAGCTTCTGGCGGCCTGCCAGGCTAGCCCGGTGGTAACCGACCAGGCCTGCCTGGCGGCCAGCGGCAACCCCGCGCCCTGGCACGAGCCGACACCGATGGCGACCATCGCGCGTGTGCTGGAGGCGCTGACCAATTTCCGCTGTGATGCGCACCGCGCGGCCTGGCGCCCAACTGACCTGGATGGGCCGACCTGGGAGACCTTCACCTGGCTGTGGGAAGCTCGGGCGGACTCGGCCGCCAGCCTGCAAGCCTGGTCGGCCAAGCAGCCGCACCCGCGCGCCTTCTCCACCGCCGATTATGCCGCCTGCTTATCAACGTTGCGCGAACACGGTTGGGCCGAGCCGGCTGCCGAAGGCCGGTTTGTGTTGACCGAGGCTGGGCGCAATCTGCGCCAGGCGGTGGAAGATCAGACCAATGCCAACTTTTATGGCCCATGGCGGGCGCTGAGCGCGGCTGAGATCGACGAACTCAAGGCGAGGGCGCGGGTCATCGTAGATGCACTAAAAGTTCAATAGAAACAGTTGACTGCCCAACCGTGCGGCGCTGACATTTCACTGTAACCAGGGAAATCAAGGATATTTTGGCCGAAAGGGATGTCGCGGCC
>JAYTFQ010000878.1:0-5031 GCA_043734225.1 Anaerolineales bacterium
CTTAACTTCTGGCTCGGCGTGCTGGCGGTGTATGCGCACCGGCTCACCGGCGCGAACCTTGTCAGTCTCGCCACCCCTTTCGCCAATCGGCGCGGGCAAGCCGAAGTTGTGGCACCCGTCATGACCGAAGTGCCCATCGTCGCCACGCTCGACGGCGCGATGACCTGGCCGGCCCTGCTGGCCCAGTTGCATGAGCATTCGGCCGCCGCCTACCAGCATCGCCGCTTTCCATTTCAAACCCGCGGAGGTCCGCTGCCGGGGCTGGTGGTCAACCTGCACAATTGGGCGCCGTGCCTCACCCTGGCCGGCGCGCCCGTGACATTTGCGCTGCGCTATGTGGCCAGCACCGACAAGACTCTGATTACGCATATCCGTCCGCGTCACCAATCGCCGGCGAGCAGCCTGACCCTTGAGTTGATTGGCCCGGCCGCGCAGTTCTCAGCCCAGCAACTGCGGCGCACCGCTGAGCACCTGCTGAATTTGGTGGATAGCTGCTTACAGCGGCCCGACAGCCCCATTGCCCACGCCCAGGTGGCCGGCGCCGATGCCAGCGTGTGGGTCGGCGCCCGTTTGGCGGGCGAGCCCCTGCTCGTGACCGCTGCTTTTCAGCGCCAGGCGGCCGGCACACCCGGGGCAAGCGCGGCCATCTGCGGCCAGGCCAGCATCACCTATGCCGCGCTGCAGCAGCGGGCCGAGGCTTTGGCGCAGCGGCTGCGGGCCGCCGACGTCGGGCCGGGCGCGCGTGTGGCGCTCTATCTCGAACGCTCGCTCGACCTGCTGGCGGCGCTGCTGGCGACGCTTTTCACCGGCGCGGCCTATGTGCCGCTCGACCCTGACCTGCCGCCCGAGCGACTGGCCTGGATGTTAGCCGATGCACAGGTCAGCGTGGCCGTGACTCAAACGGCGCTGGCTGGCCGGCTGCCGGCCGGGACGCCGGTGCTCGTGCTGGAGAACGACCCGGAAGAGACGGCCGGGCCGCCTGCCGGCGTATTGCCCGTGCTGGGCCATCAGCCGGCGTTCATCATCTACACCTCGGGTTCCACCGGCCAACCCAAGGGCGTGGTCGTTTCACACCAGGCTTTGGCCGAGCACATCCACAGCGCGCGTCAGGCGTATGCGCTGACCGCCGCTGACCGGGTGCTGCAATTCGCCTCAATCAGTTTTGATACGGCGGCTGAACAAATCTTTACCAGCCTCACCACGGGCGCCTGCCTGGTGCTGCGCGGCCGCGAGGTGTGGACGCCGCCTCAGTTGGCCGCCATCTTGCGCGCGCAGCGCGTTACCGTGGCCAACCTGCCCACCGCGTACTGGCAGCACGTTACTGCTGGCTGGGCCGAGCAGCCGAAGTCGGTGGCCCCGCTGTCGCTGCGGTTGGTGCTGGTTGGCGGCGAGACGTTGATGCCGGCTGCCCTGGAGAGTTGGCGGCAAGTACCGGCTCTGGCGGCGGTGCGGGTGCTCAATGTCTATGGGCCGACTGAGGCCACCGTCACCAGCCTGGCAGCCGATGTAACCGACCTGGCGCTCGACCCGCTGGCGCCCAGCGTGCCTCTCGGCGGGCCATTGCCAGGCCGCACGGCCAGCATCGTGGACCTGTACGGCGCGCCACAACCGTTGGGCGTTGCGGGGGAGTTATGTATGTCTGGCGTGGGCCTGGCCGAGGGGTATTGGAACGCCCCTGACCAGACGCGCGCCCGCTTTCGGGCCGGCCCGCTTGGGCGCCTGTATCGTACCGGCGACCTGGCCTATGGCCGGCCGGACGGCGCCATTGGCTACGTGGGACGGCGCGACCGGCAGGTGAAAGTGCGCGGCGTGCGGGTGGAGTTGGCTGAGATTGAAGCAGCGCTGGCGGCGCACCCCTGGGTGCGGGCGGCCGCCGTGGTGGCCCAGCCGGCGGCGGGCGAGGTGATCCTCACGGCTTATGTGGCCACCCTGTCGCCCGCCGGCCAGGTTCTCCCGGCGCTGCGCGAATACCTGCGCACCCGGCTGCCGGCCGCCATGCTGCCCGCTGCCTGGGTGATGGCGGCCAGTCTGCCGCTGACGCTGCACGGCAAGCTTGATTACGCCGCCCTGCCGTCGCTGCCCGTGGCGGGCCTGGCCTCGCTCCCGGCGCCGGTTGATGACGATAACATGCCGGTTTCGGTGGTGGAGATAACGCTGCTCAATCTGTGGCGCGCGGTTTTGCAACAGCCGCGTCTGGGTCGGCACGACAACTTCTTCGACGCTGGCGGTCACTCACTGCTGGCGGCGCGCTTGTTTGCCCGCCTGGAAACGGAGCTGGGCGTGCGCCTGCCGGTGTCGACGCTGGCCCAGGCCGGCACCGCGGCCCAGTTGGCCCAGCACCTGGTCGCCGCCGCGCCGGCCCGCGCCTGGCCGACACTCGTCCGGTTGACGCCCACCGGTGACCGGCCGCCATTCTTCTGCGTGCACGGGTTTGGCGGCGGCGTGCTGGGCTATCTGGAATTAGCCCGCCAGATGGGGCCGCAGCAGCCCTTCTGGGCGCTGGCCGCCCGCGGCCTGGATAGCAGCCAGGAGCCGGATGATGATGTCCGGGTTATGGCGGCCCGCTACCTGGAGGTGGTACGCGCCGCGCAGCCGGAAGGCCCCTACTATCTGGGCGGCTATTGCTTCGGCGGGGTCGTGGCCTATGAATTGGCGGTGCAACTCCAACAGGCCGGACAGACGGTGGCGTTTGTAGGCCTGTTTGAGGGCTACGCGCCCGGCACTCGCCGGGCCTGGCCACGCCAGCCAATCCGGTGGGGGATGGCATTTGCGCGCAACCTGCCCCACTGGCTGCGTGATTTCATCGGATTGCAATTGCGGCACTGGCGGACGGGCCGCGGCCAGCCAGCGCCGGTCACAGGTATGCCCGCCGATGAAAGGGCGCTGGCGCGCGTTCGACATATCCAGGCCCAACATAACTTGGCGCTGCAGCGCTATGTGCCGCCCAGCTATGCAGGCGCCGCCCATCTCTTTCGCGCGCGCGGGCATGCCTTGCGGCGCGCCGCCGACCCGCTGCGCGGCTGGGGGCGCCTGGCCGCGGGCGGGGTGCGCCTGCATCTGCTGCCCGGTTCCCATTACAACATCCTCGAAGCGCCGTTTGTGGCCGCGTTTGCGGCGCAGTTAACCGGCGCCCTGGCCGCCAGCGCGCCGGTTGCGGGTCGCCCGGCCACTCCGGACCCATAGGCCGGCCATGTTTTGTTCCACCATCATCGCCACCATTGGCCGGGCCAGTCTCAGCCGGGCTGTGGAGAGTGTCCTCACCCAAACCTTGCCGCCCGGGGCAGCCTGCGAGGTGATTGTGGTCAACGACTCTGGCCGGCCGCTGCCGCCGGCTGATTGGCGCCAGGCGCCCAACGTGCGCGTGCTGGCCACCGACCGGCAGGAGCGCAGCATCGCGCGCAATACCGGCGCGGCCATGGCGCGCGGGCAGTACCTGCACTTCCTCGATGACGACGATTGGATGCTGCCGGGCGCGTTCGCCCGTTTTTACGCCGCGGCCCAGTCCAGCCGGGCCGGCTTCATCTATGGCCGCACGCGCATGATGAACCGCGCTCACCAGGTGCTGCTAGAGCTGAGCTACGAACGCACCGAGCTGGTTACGGCGCGCCTCAAGCCGCTGCTGGCGTTTACCGCCGTCATGCAGGGCAACTGCGCCATCGAGTTGATGTCGGGCGAATTCATCCCGGTGCTGAGCTGCCTTTATCGACAGGATATATTTGCCGCCACCGGCGGCTTTCACCCGCAAATGACCTGCGGCGAGGACATGGACCTGTGCCGGCATGCCGCCCTGTACACTGACCTGCTGCCGCTGCCGGTGGCCGTGGCCGAGGCGGAGTGGGGCGCGGCCGGCAGCACCACCGACCGCAGCACCGGCGCGGCGCAGCTGTTCATGGCCCGCGAGCGGATTTTTGACAAACCGCTCGCTTTTCCGCGCCTGCTGGCCTCGGCCCGGGCTGGACGATCGAGTCATTGGTATGGCCGGCTGACGCGCCTGTATATTAGCTCTGGCTTCTGGAACCTGCGGCGGCGGCGCTGGGCCACCGGCCTGCGGCGCCTGGGCCGGGCGCTGGCGGCGGCGCTGCAGGCCGGCCCCGGCCTGCTGGCCCAACCCTTTTGGTTGGGTCTGCGCTACCCCTATCTCAATGGTCCCTACCTGCAGGCGTTCTTCAAGGCCCAGTGGTAGGCCCAGCCGCTGTGCCTCGCCCGCGCTGCCTGATCGTCACCTTTGGCTTGCCCTATCCACCGCACAGCGGCGCGCGGCTGCGCGACTTTCATTTACTGCGTGAGTTGTCTGCCAACTGCGATCTGTACCTGCTCAGCCTGCTCGAATTCCCTGAAGAGGCCAGGCACGTGCCGGCGCTGCGCCCCTATTGCCGCCGGATCGAAATCGTGAACGCCCCCCGGCCGGGCGGCTGGCGGCGGCGGCTGGCCGGCCTATGGCAATTGACGCAGGGCTGGCCCTTGCCACTGCAGCGTTATCGCGCTCCGGCTCTGGCCGCGGCGCTGCGGACGATTGTCAGTGAAGACCGCATCGAAATCGTTCAGATCGAAAATCTGGAGCTGGCGCCCTATATTCACGCGCTGCCGCGGCGGGCTCGGGTAAAAAAGGTGCTGGCGCTGCACAACGTCGGCGCGCGGCAATATCGGCTGCCGGACGACTGGTCGGCCCCCCGCCGCGCGCGCTGGTGGTCCAGGTTGAAATGGCGCCTGTTGCAAGGCTGGGACGCGCGCCTGGCCCAAGCCTTCGATGCCTGCGTCACCGTGTCTGCGCTGGATCAGCAGCGCTTGCGCGCACAATTGCCGGCTGGCAGCCGCCTGCCGATCACGGTGATTCCGAATGGCGTAGACGTGGCGCGACTGTTGCCATTGCCGCCCGCCGCTGAGCCGGTGGTGTTGTTTGTGGGCACCCTCAGCTACGAGCCAAACATCGATGCGGCCCAATTCTTCGCCACCCAGGTCTTTCCGCGGGTGCGGCAGGCTTTCCCCGCGGCGCGCTTCGTCATCGCCGGGCAGCACCCGGCGCCGGGCGTG
>JAYTFQ010000879.1:0-6413 GCA_043734225.1 Anaerolineales bacterium
CACGCGCGGCTGGCACTATTTGCAGGTAAACCATCGCGGCGGCACGGGTTTCGGACGCGCCTATCAGGACCTGCTCAACGGCCAGTGGGGGGTGGTGGACGTGCAGGACGCGCGCAGCGGCGCGGAATACCTGACCGCGGCCGGATTGGCCGACCCGCTGCGGCGGGCGCTGACCGGGCACAGCGCAGGCGGCTATACGACCATGATGGCCCTGGCCACTGACCCGGATTTTTGGACGGCCGGGGTGGCGCTCTCGGGCATCAGCCATATGTACGACACTGCCCAGGGTTCGCATCGTTTCGAGGTTAATTACCAGCACACGATCGTCGGTCCGCTGCCGGAGGCGGGGCGGCGCTGGGTAGCGCGCTCGCCACTGACGTTCGCCAGGGCGGTGCGCAAACCCATTCTGCTGTTCCATGGCCGGCAGGACAAAGCCGTGCCCACCCAGCAATCGATTGACTTTGCCGAGGCGGTGCGGCGCCAGGGCGGCACGGCCGAGTTGGTGATCTTTGAGGACGAGGGCCACAGCTACGTGCGCGTGGCCAACCTGCGGACAGTGTATGAGACGTTGGAACGGTTTCTGGATAAGTATGTGGTCAATTTGCAGAGCTAGGGATTCGTCAACGGATGAAACGGATAGAACGGATAATGATTAGTAAGATAACAGCGGGGGCGAGCGATGCATACGCATCAGGTTTCTGGTTGCAGTCGCGGTGCCAGCTCTCACTAAATCGGTTCCTTCTTATTCATTCGTTTCATTCGTTTCATGCGTTGACGAAGGTTTCCCTCCGCCATGGCTAACTACGAAGAGCTGTTAGACGAGTTCCCCGAGAAGTCGCGCCACCAGTTGCAAGCGATGTGGCAGTCGCTGCCGGCGCCCATGCAGGCTGAGCTGAAGGGGTCGCTGCCGCTGCTGCCGGGCGATGTGAAGCTGTGGCGCATGCTGGTGGGCATGGCGCTGACGCAGTTCAAGATCGTCGTGGGTAATAAACAGACGGTGGCGATTGTCGGCCCGGCCAACGCGGGCAAATCCACGCTCTACAACCAACTGGTGCGCGCCCCAGCCGACAAGGCCATTGTCAGCCTGGTGCCGGGCACAACCCGCGAGAACCAGGCCGCTGACGCCGGATTGTTCAGCGTGGTGGACACGCCCGGCGCCGACGCGGTGGGCAAGGTGGGCGAAGACGAGAAAGAGCGCGCCCTGGCCGCGGCGGCCGGCGCCGACTTTCTGATCGTGATGTTTGACGCCGGGCCCGGTATCCGGCGCAGCGAGCAAGAACTTTATCGAGAGTTTGCGGCGCTGGAAAAGCCGATGCTGGTGGTGCTGAACAAGATCGACCTGGTGCGCCGCGACGAGAAGAAAGTGGTGGAGCGGGCGGCGCTGAACCTGGGTTTGCAGGCAGACCAGATTGTGCCCATTTCGGCCAAAGACGGCACGCATGTCGAGCGAGTGCTGGCGGCCATTGCCAAGACCGAGCCGGAAATGGTGGCGGCGCTGGCGCGGGCGCTGCCGGAGTATCGCTGGAAGTTGGCCTGGGGCGCCATCACTGGCGCGGCCTCCACCGCGGCTGTGATCGCGCTGGCGCCACTGCCGGTGCTGGACGTGATCCCGCTGCTGGCCATCCAGAGCGCGCTGGTGCTGAGCATCGCGCGGATCTACCAATATGACCTGACGTTCAAGCGGGCGCGCGAGCTGGTAGTGGCGTTCGGGCTGGGCTTCCTGGGCCGGACACTGTTTCAAGAACTGAGCAAACTAGGCGGGCCACCCGGCTGGCTGCTCGCGGCGGCCATTGCCTCGTCCACCACGGTGGTGATGGGCTATGCGTCCATTCTGTGGTTCGAGCGCGGTGAACGCCTGACCAATGAAAATCTGAAACAGATCACCAGGAGCGTCACCAGTTATTTGGTCGACTCGCTGCGCAACCTGGGCAAAAACCGGCCCGATAAGAAGGGCTTGCAAGAGCGGATCGCCGAGGCGCTGGAGAAGGCGCCAATCGCGGAGCGGGGTGTGATGGACCGCACGGTAGAGCTCAAGGCTGACGAAGGACGAGCGACGAAGGACGAAGATAATTCCCTGCTGGATAAGGGCGCGGCTTGAACGTGTGGCGGGCCCGTGATGGCAGCGCGTTTGCCGAGGTGCCGGCCGGTGATTTTGTGTATGGGCCGGAGGAGACCTACGAGCGCCTGGCACAGGCACCGCCGGCGCGGCCACGGCAGACGCTAGAGCTAGACACATTTCATCTGGCAGTGCGGCCGGTGACCTATGCGGAGTGGAAGACGTTCCTGGACGCAACCGGTTTCCGCTGGGGCGGCCAGTGGTGGGCGATTGATCGGCGTTTGCGCACCCGGGTGCCCTTCGGCGGCCGCCGCTACGCTCTGACGCGAGACTACCCGGCCGAGATGGCCGATTATCCGATTGTGGCCGTCAGCCAGACGGAGGCCCTGGCCTATTGCGAGTGGCTGTCCGGCCGGATTGGGCGGCGCTGCGGGCTGCCCAGCGAAGAACAGTGGGAAAAGGCCGCCCGGGGCACCGATGGACGCACTTACCCGTGGGGCGAGGCCAAACCCCGGCCAGAAATCCAGTGGCAGCGGAGATTCCCAGTCACGATTGAGACGTACTTATTCTCATTGGTCATCCCGCCGCGGCGCGAATGGGCCCGGGCCGGCTGGTATTGGCGGATTGGGGCGCCGGTGCCGGCAGGCTCGACCCCCCAAAATGTGTCACCTTTTGGCTGCCGGGACATGGCGGGCAACATTTGGGAATGGACCACAAGCTTGTACAACCCGAATATGTCAGATTTTCATGTTGTCAAAGGCGGGTCTTGGGGTTACAGTATCCACCACACGAAGCTTTACGTGCGGAGCGCGTGCAGCGTGACCATTCCCAGCCGCGAATACCGGGCGCAGGGCACCGGTGTCAGGGTTATGTTGACTGATTAGGTGGACCGCCAGGTGCCGGGAGCCAGGTCGAGGGCAGGCCGCCTGGCATGGGTTGCGGTTGGATTGCTGGCGGTGGCCACACTGGCCTGCCTGGCAGCGGTCGGGCCCCCGATCGTGCGCCTGTCGGCCAGCGGGCCGCGCGTGGTAGCAGCCGTGCGCGACGCCTACCCGGAGTTGTGCCATGAGTGGCGCGACAAGCTGGTGGCCTGGCCCAGCCCAGCCAGCTGGCATACAAATTGGGATGTCGGCTGTATTTCGGGTTACAGCGCATCGACCTGCGTCCTGATGACGGTTAATGTTGTAACCTGCGAATGGCGCGAGCCGTTGGATCTGGGCCTGGATTGGCACAAGATGTTGGCGGTTTTGACCGCCGCCAGCCAGCGGCTGCGGCGCTGCCCGTGAACCGAAGTGGTGCGGCGCGTTTGTTGGACCGTCTCCACCCTGAGTCACAGTGAGAGGTGCATGATGGCGAGCAATGTCATTTTCTTGATGAATTATCGCAACGAGCGCGACATGTATCCACCATTTGGGATCATGTATGTGGCGGACGCGCTGACCCAACTGGGTTTTGAGGCGCGCATCTTTCACGAAACCGAAGCGTACCAGGAGACCTTCCTGCGCGAGGTGGAGCAGGCCAGGCCGCTGTTTGTCGGCTTGAGCACGATCACCGGCCCGCAGTTGCGCCCAGTGATTGAAACCTCCAAGCGGTTGAAGGCCCTGGGCGTGCCGGTGGTGTGGGGCGGGGTGCACGCCACGATCATGGCCGAGGACTGTCTGAAGGAAGATTACGTCGACTTTGTGGTGGTGAACGAGGGCGAGGAGACGGCGCAGGAGCTGGCTCAGATGCTGGCCGGCCAGAAGCCGGCGGACTATGGGGCGGTGCGCGGGCTGGCCTGGAAGCAAGCCGGCCAGCCGGTGGTGAATCTGGAGCGCCCGTTTATTCAGGACCTGGATCGCTTCCGCCCGCGCTGGGACCTGATCCCGACCGAGCGCTATCTGATCCAATCCGGGCCGTACCAGCGCGCGCTACCGATCTACATTTCGCGCGGCTGCCCGTTCCGCTGCGGCTTTTGCTATAACGAAGTCGTGATGAAGCGCACCTGGCGCCAGCATTCGGACGAATTTATCCTGAGCCAGGTGCAGATGCTGAAGGACCGCTATCGCATCGACGCGGTCGATTATGCCGACGACTATCTATTTGGCCGCATCAAGCCCATGCAGCGTCTGGTGGAGAAGGTGGGCATGCCCTGGAGCGGCCAGGTGCGCGTGCAACTGCTGAAGACCGAGTTTGTGCAGTGGATGAAGGACACCGGCTGCCAGTGGGTAAATATCGGGGCCGAGTCCGGCTCGCAGGCCGTGCTGGATTCGATGCACAAAGACCAGCGGGCCGAGCAGATTGAGTGGGGCGTGGGCAACCTGGTGAAGATCGCGCCGAATGTCGAGGCCAACCTGAGCTTTATTGTCGGTTTGCCAGAAGAGAACGAGGTGGAGCGCCAGGTCACCTTCGATTTGATCGAGCGGTTGGCAGCCACGAGCAACAAGGTGCGCTGCTCGGTGTGTGTGTATATGCCTTATCCTGGCACGCCGCTGTGGCCGGACGCGCTCAAGCGCGGCTACGTGCCGCCCGAGCACCAGGAGGGCTGGTGTGACATGGACCTGAACCGGGGCAACACGCCCTGGGTGTCGGATGCCGAGATGCAGGTGATGAGCGAGATCAACGACATCCTGTTCGTGGGCCGCTCCAGCGGGCATTGGCTGCTGGCGCCGTACTACGGGCTGCTGCGCTGGCGCTGGCGCAAGATGTATTTCAAGCACTACTGGGAAGGCGCGTTCAAGCGCTTCCTGGCGCACACGCCGCTGCGCAGCCTGATGGATTGGGTGGTGCGCAACTGGGTGGATTACAACCCGATCACCCACAAGGGGCCGGCAAGTGAGCCGGCGGCCGGGGGCGACTAAGAGCAACGCATTACCGCAAGTGGGGAAGCGTGTTAAGCCGCCGATCCCGCATCGTCATCGATACACTCCTGCCGGCTCAGGCGCATCCGACGCTCGCTGTCGGAGCACTTGATAACGGCTTTGATACGTTCTACTCGGACTTTGAGCGCACCGCCAAGCCCGCTTTCCGATCGGGCTTCAGGGCGGCGCTGTTCACGGCGACCTGGCTGTCGCCGCTTCTGATTCTTCGGCTGCCTCCGCTGTCCCTGTATGCCCGGCCCACCCGAGAACGGGCGCTGTTGGCGATGGATTCCTCGCGGATTTACCTGCTGCGGCAAATGGTGTTGTTGCTCAAAACCGTTGTGTGTCTAAGCTATGGGGCCGACCCGGCTGTGCGCGCGGCCGTCGGCTATCCGCGACAGGCAGACGCAGCCACCTTCAAGCAGGCGCCATGATCATTGACGGCGAAAAAGAGCCGCGCGCGCTGGACGAAACGTTCGACTATGTGATCGTAGGCTCGGGCGCGGCCGGTGCCACGGCGGCGCGCGTCTTGGTTGACCAGGGCGCCCGGCTGGCGATTGTGGAGGAGGGCCCGGCGGTCACCACTGCGGAGTTCGGTGACCAGGCGTTCCCGGCTTTCCGGCGGCTGTTCCGGGATATGGGCCTGCAATTGGCGCGCGGCCGCGCTTTCATTCCCGTCATCCAGGGAAGTTGCCTGGGCGGCAGCACGGTCATTAATTCCGCCATTGTATGGCGTATCCCGGCCGATGTGTGGGATCCATGGAACACGGAGTTTGGCCTGGGCCAGGCACTGCCGCTGGAAACCCTGCACCAGAATTGGGACCAACTTGAACGCGAGCTTTCGGCGCGGCCGACAGCGCCGGAGATCTGGGGCGAGAATAACCGGCTGTTGGCGGTCGCCGGCGAGCGCTCAGGCATGGCCGCGAACCCGCTGCGCCGCTTCGAGAACGGCTGCCGGGGCAGCGCCCGCTGCTCAACCGGCTGCCCATTTGGCGCCAAGCAAAGCATGTTGGTCAGCTACCTGCCATATGCCTCAGAGCGAGGCGCAAGCATCTTTGCCAGCGCGCACGTGGACAAGGTGATTTTGAGCGGGGATCGTGCGGCGGGCGTAACCGGCTCTTTCCATGAATCCCAAACCAAGCGCAGGCTGGCGCCGTTCACTCTGCGGGCGCGCCAGGGCGTTTTGATTGCGGCCTCGGCCATCCAAACGCCGGGCCTGCTGGCTCGCAGCGGCATTCGCTCGCGCCATTTAGGCGCGCACTTTCAGGGGCACCCCGGCGCGGGTCTGGTGGGTGTCTTCACTGAAAACGTTAACTTATGGTCGGGCGCCACGCAGGGCTTCGAGATGGACCAGCACCGCCTCGATGGCCGCTACAAGATTGAAACACTGTCGCTCGGACCGGAAACGTTGTTTGCGCGCCTGCCAGGTGTGGGCGGCCATTGGCTGGAAAACATCAGCCAGACAGGCCACATGGCGCTGTGGGTCGTGCAACTGCGCGCCTACGCGCAAGGCTCAG
>JAYTFQ010000880.1:0-4402 GCA_043734225.1 Anaerolineales bacterium
AGGCTGGCGTCCAGGAAAGCGGTGTCCCAGTAATCCCCGCCGGCGCGTAAGGACGGAAAGACAGGCTGTAGACCAGCGTCCAGCTGCGCCTTCAACACCGGCACCAGCAGGTCGAGAAAGCGCTCGACCAAACCAGCCTGGCCCCAATCCTTGGGCGCCCAGGCGGTGCGCATATTCGGTTCGGCAAAGGCGGCCACGAAACGCACGCCCCAGCGTGCATAGCTGGTGAACAGTTGCGACAGGGTGGCGCCGGCCACGTGCTGCGGGTCGGGCCGGGTGGGGACCGCCGGCAGGTGGATGATGGGCTCAATCCCGGCATCCAGCAGGCCGCGAATGAAATCCTCGGGGACGGCGCGCGTCATGG
Source organism: Anaerolineales bacterium (assembly GCA_043734225.1). GTDB lineage: Bacteria > Chloroflexota > Anaerolineae > Anaerolineales > UBA6663 > JAYTFQ01. The sequence continues at coordinate 365 of JAYTFQ010000880.1, forward strand.
AGCCAATCAGCGTCACCCATTTTGCGTCCAGCGCCAGCAGCTCGGGCAGCCAGGCTTGCAGATCGGCGCGGCGGTAATGCAGCTCGTCGGGGAAATAGTGAAAGCCGAGTGTGGGCATGCTTGGTCTCTCCAGCGCTAGCGGGAAACTGCCATTTTTACGATCGCGCCGTGGGCATCCAGGGTGAGGCGGGCATAGTGCGGGTGCAGGCGCGCGGTCGAGCGGATCGTTTTGGATAAGGTCACCACGGTGGTACCCGGCCCGGCGGCGGCGGTTTTGCGGTCCTTGCCCAGTTGGGCGGTGGGGCAAGCATGGTCGAGGCCGGCGCAATCGGCGTGCGAGTGGGTGACGACCATATGCGAGTCTTGCATGCCGGGCAGGTAGCGGGCGACCGCGCCCTTAATTTCCGCCATGACCTCGACCGTCAATTCAGGATGATGGGCTGTGCTCGCGCCGTGGCGGTTGGATTTCTCGCATACGATCATCGGCTTGGCGCCGCTGCGCAGCACGGGCAGCGGTTTGGCCATGCGCCCGGCCGTCTTGGGCGTCATCGGCGCCGTCGCCAACGGATCGCCGTACAGTACGAATTCGATGAGCGTTTTTTGGTCTTCGCCGTCGAGGAATCCCTGGCGCTGCTGCATCTCTTGCGCCAGCTGCAGCTTGGCGCGCCGCAGTGCCTCGCCGGCCGGGAGCCCTAGATTGATGTTTTGCCAGAAGCAGCGTCCGAGCAGATCGGCGCCAATCAGTGGCGTCGTAACGGAGCCATAGGCGATTTTGGTGGAGGCGACGATGGCGTGTGTACCCGAGTCGATGAACTTAAGGCACAGCGCTTCTTCGATATGCTTATTAAGAATGTTGGCGCCGTAACAGGCTTCGGAGAACACGAAGCCCGGGGCGCGGCCGGAGTTGGTGACGTCGCTCGGCCGCAAGGCCACTGGATATTCGGGCAGGCTGGAGGGGTCGGTTGCCGCCCGCTGGCCATACCACTCCGGTCCATCTTCCACGCCATGCAGGTTGAAGTAGGACAGCCGGCTGGGGGCCAGGCCTGCGATCGGCAGAGCATCTGCATCTAAGGGTGGGCAGGTCAGCAGCTGGCTGGGATCGCCGATCAGGGTGTAGACCGCCGCCGAGGCGCCCCGCCAGACATTGGCCGAATAGCCAAAGCTGGCCGGCACCGCATAGCGCGACCACAGTTGCGCGAACAGCTGGCGCACCAAATCCGCCCAAGGCTGATAGACCATTGACTTGCCGCTGCTGACTGCGCCGCCCATGTGCTGCAGGGCGCGCAGCAGCGGCGCTGGATCGCTGCCGGCGCCGGTCGGCAGCCGCCCAATGGGCCACTCGGGCACGAAGTAGTTGTCGTCGGACGTGGCATACGGATTGTCGGAGGGGATATCCGGATCCGCGTCGTCGGTGGGATTGGGCAGATGGTGGAACGGGATGATCTCCGAACCGCCCACAATCAGCAGCGCGCCGATGCTGCTGTCGAGCGTCTTCAGCCGCGCCGCCAGCTTCCCAATGAGGGTCTTGATCTCCCAAGCGTTGACTGGGTTGGCTGGCCGTACGCCATAGGGCGAAAGTGCGGCGGGATCATCGACATATAGCAGGCACGGCTTCAGCCCGGCCCGCCGCGCCGCCGTGGCGACTAGCGAACGCAGGGCCGCGTCGATCTGGCCAAAGCCGGTCGGGCCATAAATCTGGTTCAGGCGGGTCTTGCTGCTGATGACTACGTAGGTGGCTGGCCCGGCGACTGACTTAGGGCGCGGCCGCTCGGCGCGCGTCAGGCGCAGCAGGCGCTGCTTGACGGTTTTACGGCTGCTCGGCAGGCGCGCTGCCAGTGCATCCAGTTGCGCCTGGATGTCGGCAATCTCTTCACTGGGCGCCGGGCGGGCGGCGTGGCTGGCACTGCCCGTGCTTTGCGCTTCCCCACCCCCGCGCAACTGGTTGAGGCCAAGCATGGTCATCACATCGCTGGGCAGCGGGCCTGGCAGCATGACCGACACTTTCATATCCCACAAGGCGCGATAGGAATGGCTGCTGCCCCAATGCCGGCTGACAACCTGGCCGGCCGCGTCGTGGGCGGCAGCCGCGTGTAGCAGCTCGATGGCGCGCGGCTGTTCGCCCTGGCTCATCAGGCTTTCAGCCAGGCACAGCTTGGGCGCGGCCAACTGCGGCCACAGTCGGATCAGGCCGGCGGAAAGGTGGCCGGCCAGATCGAGTTGGCCGGTGTGCCACAGTGCAGATAGGTAGCGCAGCGCCGCCATGACGGAGCCGGGCTCGGCCCGGGTGGCCGCCAACGCTTCCTTATGAGCAGTGGCCCAATCGCCAACATGCTCGGCCAGATAGGCGGCCCGGGCCCGCAAGGCCCACTCAGGCATCTTGCCGGCCGTGGTGCCCTGGCCGTCCATGACGTAGGCGTTGGCCAGAGCCAGCTCAGCCTCGGGTGCGCGACCAATGGACTGAAAAATCTGGGCCAGGCTCCTTTGCGCGCCGCTGTCTTCCGGGTCCACGGCTAGCAGCCGTTCCAGAATTTCGGCGGCCGCGGTGTGGTTCGCCTGGGCGGCCAGCGCGCGCGCCAGGGCATGCTGCACTCCCAGGTCGCCGGGCCAGTCGGCCAGATGACGCTGCGCGACTTGCCGGGCGTAGTCGGGCTGGCCGGAGGCGAGTGAGGCTTCGATGAGTTGGAGAAGGTCGGTTCGTTGCATGGTGGTGTCTCTTGGGCGGAGTCACTGCAAGAGACGTGCCAGCCAAGCGGCTGTTCAACAAACAAGCCGCGCGGGCCTGGCCCGCGCGGCTTGTCTCGAGGCGAGGCGGAATTAGGAAGAGGCGCTCACGCTCTTGCTTTGCACCAGGTTCATGGCGCCGACCACGGCCAGTTGTTTGGTCGCCTCGAGGTTCTTGGGATCCAGGCTGACGGCTTTTTCGAGCGCACTGACCGCATCGCCATAGGATTTGATGTTGCGGAAGGCGATACCGGCGCGGGTGTAGTTAGCCGATGACGTGGGCGCGGCCGAAATGGCCAACTGGTACATTTCCAGGGCGCGATCGTATTGCCGGCGCTGGTCAAACACCAGGCCAATCTCCCGCAAGACCTCGTCGTCCTTGGGCGCCATCTCGCGCGCCTGCATAAGGTGCGACAGCGCCTGGTCGAGCTGGCCCTGGGCACGGCAACTGCGTCCCAGCCGCAACAGGTGCGCCGGCTGGCGCGGGGCGATGCGTGCCGCCTCACGGAAGGTCTTCATAGCCGCGGTGTGGTTGCCGGCGGCCGACTGAGCCTCGCCCAAAGCCGCGAAAATTTCGTCTGAGTCAGCGTCCACTGCCGCCGCCCGTTCCAGGGTGTTGACGGCCCGATCCCACTTTTGCTGTTCGCTGTAGAGTTGTCCGAGGGCCAACAGGGCAGCGGCCGGGCGAGGCGCTTTGGCGGCAGCGGCCGTGTAATAGCGTTCCGCCGCGCCATAGTCGCCGCGGGCCTTAGCAACGTCGGCGATGGTGTGGAGGGCCTCGGAATCTTCGGGTGAGACGCGCACGGCGGCCTCCGCCTTCGTGAAGGCGTCGTTGAGCTCGCCGAGGGCCAGATGAACCCGAGCGGCGCCCAACAGCGCGGGCGGATTGGCTGGGGCTAGCTCCAGCGCGCGCCCGAAACAACCGGCGGCGCTCTTGAGGTCCCCCAAGGCCAGGTGGGCCTGGCCCCGCTCGGCCCATAAGCTTTCGTCCTGGCGGTTGGCGTCAGTGGCACGCCGGAACTGTTCAGCCGCGGCGCGCAGATCGCCATCCCGCGCCAGCGCGCGCGCAAGATCGGCTGCAAAGGTGGCGTTCTCCGGGTCTAGCTCAGCGGCGCGCTGGAAGTGGCCCAACGCGGCGGCCTGGGATTGAGTGTCGCCTGTTTCACTCAAGGCCTGGTGGATTTTCGCCAGCCGGTAGTGCCAGGCCGCTGCCTCCGGCCGGATGGCCAGCCCGCGCTGAATGGCGTGTGCCGCTTCGGCGCGCTCGCCCACCGCCTCCAACGTTTGGGCCAGGTGATAGTTGGCTTCCGCCAGGTC
>JAYTFQ010000881.1:0-18233 GCA_043734225.1 Anaerolineales bacterium
TGTCGTCGATCAGGCGGGGCAAATCCTCGGTGGAGCCCAGCACCTGCAAGCCGTCGAAGCCCTGGGCGGGGCTGTCGCCGATGCTATCGGCCACCAGGCCCAATAGCCGATAACCCAAAGAGGAGGTGCCTTTGATCTTGTTGACCACCAGCCGGGCGGCATCCCCAACTCCGACCACCAGCACCGTATCCTGCACCAGGCCCTGCGACTGCAAAATGCCGCGCAACTGATGGAGAATGTAGCGGCCGGCGATGACGAGCACACAGCCCAGCCCCCAGGCGTAAATGACCATCAGACGCGGTAAATTCAGCGCGAAGACCGTATTTTTCAGGGTCAGGGAAGCCAGGGCGACGGTGAGCAGGGTACCTAGAGTCGTGGCGCTGACCACCGAGTAAAACTCGTCCACGCGCGAGATGGCGCGCACCAGATGATAGAGCCGGAAGACAAAGTACAGGAACAAGTTAGCCAGGACAAAAATGGCAATCACCAGGCCATAGTCGCGCAGGCGCTGAATATCGACTGCCTCATCCGGCCAGGGGAGCTGGAGTCGGACGCGGTGCGCTACGGCAAACGCCACCAGCAACATGAACGCGTCGCTGCCCAGCAGCAGAAAGGAGAAAATCGTGCGGAAACGACGGGCGGTCATGATGCCGGTGGCCGCGCGGTTCAGGCCGCGGCCGGAGCGGCGCGACGGGTGAGTCGTTCGCGCAGCCGGGTCCAGTTCAGGTTGAGCTGAATGCCCAATACCACCAGCCAGCCCAGCCAGAAAGGGGTTTGCGCGGCGTAGTGCTTGCGGTAGAAATAGAGCATGGCCTCGTGAAAAGCGATTTGGGCCCGGTGGCTCTGGCGGCTGGCGGCCCTTTTGACGTGCAGGACGGTCACGGCTGGATTGTAACGCACTTCCCAGCCGGCCTGATGCATGGCCGACGCCCAGTCCAAATCCTCACCATACATAAAAAAGGCCTCGTCCAGCAGTCCGGCCTGGGCGATGGCTTCGCGCCGGACGATCATGCAGGCGCCGACGACAGCGCCCACCTCGGTTTCCACATCCGGGCTCAGGTAAGTGAGGTTGTATTGCCCAAAGCGGCGGCTGCGCGGAAACAGACGGCTGAGACCGAGCATGCGATAGATAAACGCATCGAAGGCCAGGCTGCGGCGGCAGGCCAGGTCTAGCTCGCCGCTGGGCAGCACCAGCCGCGGGCCGGCCGCGCCACAGCGCGGGTGGCTATCCATGTAGGCGGTCAACTGCGGTAGGGCGGTCGCCGGCACGACGGTATCGGGGTTGAGCAGCAGGGCATAGCGCGGACCGTCATTCCGTCCAGGTCCAAACCCAAAAGCGCGCAGCCCGTGGTTGTTGCCGGCCGCGTAGCCCCGATTTTCCTGGCTCTCGATCAGCCGCACCTGGGGATATTCGGCGCGGACCATGGCCGCCGAGCCGTCCGTGGAGGCGTTGTCGACCACACACACCTCAAACGCCAGCGAACCTGAACTGGCAAAGACCGAACGCAAACAGTCGCGCAACAATTCGCGCGTGTTCCAATTCAGTATGATGACGCCCAAATCCAGCGTAAGGTTCCTCCCGGCTGCCTGGGCCCGGATTCTAACACACGCCCAGCGGCTGGCCAGTCAGGCCTGGGGCAAAAACGGCATTTCCGGCCCAGGCAGGCCCAGGTGCTCGGCCAGGGCGGCACGCAGCGCCAGGCGGTCATCCCAGGGGAATTCCCGCGTGCCAAACGCCATCGACTGCTCGTGCCCCTTGCCGCAGGCCAGCACCATATCGCCTGGCCGCGCCAGCGCGATTGCCAGCCGCAGCGCCTCACGACGGTCGGGGACAAGGTAGAAAGTCTGGCCTTCAACGCCGCCCTGGCGCTGGGCGCCCTCGGCCATCATGGCCAGGATCGCCGCCAGCGATTCGGTGCGAGGGTCTTCGGCGGTCAGGATGCTGATATCGGCTAGTTCGGCCGAGGTCTCGGCCATCAGGCGGCGCTTTTCCACGTCGCGCAGCCCGGCTGAGCCAAAAACGGCAATCACCCGGCCTTCCGAACCCGGCGCCAGCATTTGGCGGGCAGTCTCCAGGGTGCGGCGCAGCGCGTTGGGGGTGTGGGCGAAGTCAACGATGGCTGTGAATGGCTGGCCCAGGTCCAGCCGCTCCATGCGGCCGGGCACGCCCGGGAGCGAGGCAATGCCCCGGCTGACCGTGTCCGGCGGCAGGCCCAAACCGGCGGCGGTGACGGCCACGGCCGCCAGACAGTTCGAGACGTTGTAGGCCCCAACCAGGCGCGACTGAACCGGGACCGCGAAATCCGGGCCGTGTGCGACAAATTCAAGCCCAGCCGGGCTATCACTCACCGGGCCAGCCCAGATGTCGGCCGGCGACGCCAGGCCATAGCGGAAGCGCCGCACCTGAGGCTCGCCAGCCAACAGCGACTCCAGATAGGACGCGGAGCTATCGTCAGCATTCACGACAGCGGCCTTTGGCGGTCCGCCGGCCTTGGCGGCGTTGGTGGCCAGGCCGGCGAACAACTGGCCTTTGGCGGCGCGATAATTCTCGTAGCTTTTGTGGTAATCCAGGTGCTCGTGGGTGATGTTGGTTACGGCGGCCACGTCAAACTCGCAGCCGGTAACCCGATGCTGCGCCAGGCCATGCGAGGTGACTTCGAGCACGCAGTGCGTGAGGCCGGCCGCCACCATCCGCGCCAGGTAGGCCTGGGTTTCGAGCGCGCTGGGCGTGGTGACGTGAAAGCCGGTGTCCAGCGTCTCGTCGCCAATGACGGCGCTGACAGTTGAAATCAGTCCGGCGCGCAGCCCGCCGGCCAGCAGGATTGAATGAATGAGGCTGGAGGTGGTTGTTTTGCCGTCGGTGCCGGTCACCCCCACCATGATCAACTGACGGGCCGGGAAGCCGTGCCAGGCCGCGGCGAGCCAGGCGAGGGCTTCGCGGGAGTCGCGGGTGAGGATGTGTGGGAGTGTGGGGGTGTGGGGGTGTGGGAGTGAGAGATGCTGGTCGGCGACGATAGCGGCGGCGCCGCGGGCGAGGGCGTCGGGGATGAAGCGGTGACCGTCGCTGCTGTCGCCGCGCACGGCAACAAAGAGGCTGCCCGGGCCTACCTGGCGCGAATCGGCGGTGATGGCGGTGATATCCGGGTCACCGGCGCCGGTTTGGGCTTGAATGGCGGGCAGGGCAGCGAGCAGAGTCGAGAGCCGCATGGTGCGGCCCATGTTCAGAAGAGACGCGCCACGGGCAGGCTGAAGCCCGGCAGCAACGGGGAGGAGAGCTCGTCATCAGCCAGCAGCGTGGCGGCCAGCTTGAGGGCGCCAGCGGTATGGCGAAACACCTGCAGGCTCCTAGCCGGCCAGTCGACAATCCAATATTCGCGCACGCCGCGCAGTGAGTAGAGGCGCAGCTTCACGTCGCGGTCACGACGAGCATTCGCCGACCCAGGCGACACGACTTCGACCGCCAGATCAGGGGCATCGTGCAGCTTGCCATCGTCACCGAGAATTGCTGCTAGCCGATCCGAGCCGACCCAGACAAGGTCGGGAGCAACGGCGTTTTCTATATCAAAAATGACGCCAGGAGCGACCACCACTGCGCCGTGCCCACCCTGCTGGATCCAAGTCTGCAAATGAAATGCCAAGTTCGTGCAGATTTGCTGGTGCGTCCAATGGGGTTGAGTGGTCACAAACAACTCTCCCTCGACGATCTCGTAGCGGTCACCTTCTCGTAGATCATAGGCTTCGAGATCATGAATGGTCCAGCGCAGATTCGCTTCGGCCGGCGGCGTAATCATGTTTGGGATTATACCCCTGAACAAAAAGTGGGCCGCAGGGGTGTTCAATTGAACGCCCCTGCGGCCCACTTTCCCTTTAATTGGGGCGTTCAGTTGAACGCCCCTGCTGGCTTAGTGCAGGCTGGCGCGCAGGCCCTCGAGCCGGCCGGCCACAGAGGCGTCAATGACCTTGTCGCCCACCCGGATGACGATGCCACCCAGAATGTTCGGGTCGACCCGGAACACCACGCTGGGCGAGCCGCCCAGGCGCGCCACGATGTCGTTGCGCACGGCTTCCTGCTCATCGGCGGTCAGCGGCAGCGCGCTGGTGACCTCAACCGAGCTCGCCCCGCCGGCGATGTTTTCGGTATCCAGCACGGTGAACTTGCCGCCGCGCACGCCGCTGAAAAACTCCTGGATCAGGGCATGCTGGCGCTGCTCATCGAGCGCGGTGCCGATGACTTTGTTGGCGGCCGAAATGGCCAGAGCCGCCACCTGTCCGCGCAGGTCGGCCAGGATGCGGTTGCGCTCCTGGGCGGCGTCTTCGCGGGCGGAGGCCAGTAACTTGACGCGCTCTTCGTCGGCCGCGGCGCGCATTTCGCCGGCGACCTTCTCGGCCCGTTCGGTGGCCTCGGCGATGCGACGGTTGGCATCCGCCTGAGCGTCAGCGGTGATCTTGGCTGCCGCTTTCTCAGCGTTGGCGCGCGCTTCGGAGGCCACGCGGGCGTCTTCCAAGGCCTGGGCAATGCGCTGCTTGCGGTCTTCCAGGTACTTGACCACCGGATTGTAGACCCAGGCGGCCAGCACGATCGCCACAATGGCGAAGTTGAAAATTTGAACCAGTAAAAAGCCGAGATTGATCCCTAATGCTGCCATGGATCTATCCTTCCTTACGCGGCGAAGACGATAATGAGCGCCACGGCCAGGCAGTAAATGGCGACTGCTTCCGCAAAGGCGATGCCCAAGATCATGTTGGTCTGGATGGTGGGGGTGGCATCCGGGTTGCGGCCCATGGCCTGGACGGCGCCGCCCGAGACAATGCCGATGCCGGCGCCGGCGCCGATGGCGCCGATCATGGCCAGGCCGGCGCCCAGGAAGCGCATTGCATGCAGGAAGGTAGCGGGATCGTTCATGTTAGAGAGTCCTCCGAGTGTATGGGTAGCGAGTTAGTGAGCGGGCGCTTCGGCGTGCTCGTCGTGGTCACCGCCATGACCCACAACCGCCTGGCTCATGAAAACGAGCGTCAACATGCCAAACACATACGCCTGGACGGCTCCAACGAAAAGCTCCAGCACGTATAAAAAGCTAGGAATAACCGCCACCGTAAGCGCGCCCAGGATGGAGAGCAGCAAGGTGCCGGCGAAAATATTGCCAAAAAGACGGAAGGCAAAAGAGATGATCTTTGAGATTTCGCTGACCAGCTCCAGCAGGCCGACGCCGGCGTCAATGACGCCGAAAACGGGCTTGTTGATCATGCCGCCGAAGTTGAAGAACTTGCCCAGGTAGCCCAGGCCCAACGCGCGGAAGCCGAAGTACTCCACCGCCAGCACGGCCACAATCGCCAGCGCAAAGGTGAAGTTGAGGTCAGTGGCCGAGCCGCGCAGGAAGGGCACTACCGTGCAGGCCGTGCACAGCGCGTCGCCGGTCGCGGCCGGTTCGCCCGTCTGATCGACCGGCGCCGTGCCATTTAGGGCGTAGACGCCGGGCGCGAGCTGCACTGGGGCATAGCCTTTGCTAGTGCCTTCGGCCTGGGTCAAATAACCGATGGTTTCAAAGCCGGGGACCATGCGGATCATGTTGGAGACCAACACCAACAAGAAGATGGTGGCCATGATGGGGAACATGCGCTTGGCCCACTTGCCGGCCGTGCCTTCCGCCGTGTTCCACAGGAACTCGACCAGCAGCTCCACAATGTGGTACACACCGGCGGGCACCAGCTTGCCGCTGCGCATAAAAGCGACCGTGCGCCAGGCCAGCCAGAGCAGAATCAAGTCAGCCAGGAAAGTCGCTAGCAGGGTGTTGGTCAGGGTAATGCTTTGGCCCAGGAACTGGATCTCGCCCAGGGTCGGCCAAAGCTTTTCAGCCGGCAGCACCGTCGCCGGGCTGACCGGCTTGAAGATGCCTCCGGCAACAAACCCGAAATAGATGCCCAACAAAATCAGGGCAAGGACGATCCAGCGTTTGAAGCCGATCCTACGAGTTGGGGTCGTCACTGTCACTGCGCATTTCCTCCTTGCGGCGCGGCGTTTTTACCGCGGGTGTTATGCCGCGCATCGCGCCCAGCGCCACGCGGTAGATGATGTAAAGCGAGACAGGGAAACTGCCGAGTATTAGAATGACCGTGAAAAGCGGCCGGGTTGAAAACGCCCGATCCAACCACAGCCCCCCGAAAATCGCCACCACTATCAAGCCGACGGTAAGCAGGCCAATCTGGGCGATGACTTTGAAAGCCAACGTCAGTGACGCCTGCGCGACTTCGACCTGGTTGTCTGGTTGCTCCTCCCGGGGCATCGTTTGAGAATTATATCACAGACAAAAACGGCCGGTCAACTCTGCTTAGAAAAGAGTCTTGGCCGCGCTGGTGGCCCAGGTGATCCAGGGTGTCGCCACCGTGCCAATTGCGATTACCCCGACCGCGCACAGACCCAGCGCCAGCGCATAAGCGCGCGGCACGGCAATCGGCTCGCTGTCGCGCTCCGAGCGATAGAGATAGACGACCTTGAGGACGGTCAGATAGTAGTACAAACCAATGATGGCGTTGAGCACGCCGATGACGGCCAGCCAGATCAGCCCCGACTGGACGGCGGCGGCGAAGATGAAGAACTTGGCAAAGAAACCGGCGAAGGGCGGCATGCCGCCCAGCGAGAGGAAACCAACCAGGAAGGCCAGCGCCAGCCCGGGCGAGCGGCGCGACAGCCCAGCATAGTCGGCGATCTCGTCCGAGCCGATGACGCGCGAGGCCAGGATGACCACGCCGAAGGTGATCAGGTTGGTGACCGTGTACATCAGCAAGTAGAAAATGACGGCGGCCACGCCGGCCTGCGAGAGCGCGGCCAGGCCGATAAGGGCATAGCCGGCCTGGGCGATGGACGAATAGGCCAGCAGACGCTTGATATTGCGCTGGGCCAGGGCCAGGGTGTTGCCGATGGTCATGGTGAAGACCGACACCACGCCCAGCAGCGGGCCCCAATAGGCCTGCACATCAGGAAAGACGCCCAGCAGCACGCGCACCAGCACGGCAAAGCCGGCGGCCTTGGAGGCGACCGAGATGAAGGCCGTGATGGGGGTGGGCGCGCCCTCGTAAACGTCAGGCGACCAGAAGTGGAACGGCACCATCGAGACCTTGAAACCGAACCCGACCAGCACCAGCAGCAGGGCGACCAGCACAGGCAGCACCGGCACGCTGCCGGCCGTCAGGGCCGCGGCCAGATCATACAGGTTGGTTTTGCCGGTGAAACCGTACAGCAGGCTGAAGCCATACAGCATGATGGTGGAGGTAAAGGCCCCGAACAGGAAATACTTCAAGCCGGACTCGGCGCTCTTGTCGTCGTCGCGCAGGAAGCCGGCCAGCAGATACAGTGAGATAGAGGTCGTCTCAATCGCTAGATAGACCATGATCAGGTCGGCGGCGGCGGCCATGAAATTCATGCCGATGACCGCGCCGATCACCAGGGCGTAGTATTCGCCCTTATCACCCACCCCGGGCGAGTCCACCGAGAGCAGCGCCACGATCATGCCGGAGAAGATGAACATCATCCGGAAGAAAAAAGCCAGGCCGTCGTCGCGGATCATGCCGCCGAAGATGAGCGGGTTGTCCGGCGCGTTGCGCGAGAAGATGAGCGCTGCCACAGCGATCAGGGCGAACCCGCCGGCGGTGACCAGGCCGATGGCGCGGCGGCGACTGGCCGGCCACAAGATGTCCAGGGCCATGACCAGCGCGGCCAGGGCCACCAGCAGAATCTCCGGCAGGATGGCCAGCATCGTTTGGGAATTGAACACGTTGAACGTCATTTACGACACTCCCAGCAGCGCCAGCACCGGCCGTATCGCCGTGGTAATCAGCGGCGCCATGACGGCCGGGAATACGCCCAGGATAATCATGGAGGCCATCAGGATGGTAAGCGCCGTCTTATCCAGCACCGTCACGTCGCCGACATGATGTTCAAACTCGGCCGGCAGATCGCCGAAGAAAACCCGCTGCACCGCTCGCAGCACATAGGCAGCCGTGACCACAATGGAAACGGCTGAAATCAGCGCGATGGCCGGGAAATACCAGGGCTGGCTGGCCAGGCTGGCCAGCCAATACGGCAAGCCGGCCACGTCCAGGGCCTTGGCCTTCCAGACGCCGATGAAGATGGGCAACTCGGCCACGAAACCCGACAGGCCGGGCATGCCCATAGAGGTGAAGCCGCCGAGGATGAAGGCGACGGCCACGAACGGCATCTTGCGCGCCATGCCGCCCAGCTCGGGCATCATGCGCGTGTGTGCCCGGTCATAAATCATGCCGACGCAAGCGAAGAAGAGGGCCGTCATCACGCCGTGCGAGAACATTTGCAGCCCGGCGCCTGTCAGGCCCTCGGTGTTGAAGGTCATCAGCGCCATGGCCACCAGGCCCATATGCGACACCGACGAAAAGCCGATCATGTACTTCAAGTCTTTCTGGACCATGGCGATGAATGAGCCGTACACCACGTTCACCAGGGTCAGCAAGACGATCCAGGGAGCATGAAAGCGCGCGCCTGCAGGCAGCAGCTCCACACCCACTCGAAGCGCGGCGAACGCGCCCAGCTTCATCAGCACGCCGGCGTGGAACATGGAAACGGCGGTGGGCGCGGCCACGTGGCCATCCGGCGACCAGTTGTGAAAGGGGAAGATGCCGCCCAGGATCGCAAAGCCGAAGAAGACGAAGGGAAAGACCAGCTTTTGAAAGTTGGTGGTCAGCAATGGCAGCCCATTGAACGGGTTGGGGATGACGACATTGAAATTGAAGGCCCCGGCCTGCTGCGCCTGGGCGATGGTGAGCATGTTGAAGGTGCTCTGGCCGGTGAAGTTGCGCACGGCGAAAAACATCGCCAGCACCCCGATGAGCGCGATGACCGACCCGATAAACAAGTACATGGTCAGCTTCATGGCGGCGTACTCGCGCGTCTTCACCCAGCCCCAAATGGCGATGAGCAGATACATGGGGAAGACGGCGATTTCATAGAAGAAGAACAGGTGGAACAGGTCCAGCGCCACAAACACCCCGAAGACCCCGGTGGCCAGCAGGAACAAGAAGGCAAAGAACTCGCGCGGCCGGTCGTCGACACCCCAGGAGATGAGCACGCCCGTGACCATGACAATCGAGGTCAGCAGCACCAGGGGCAGGCTCAACCCGTCCACGCCGACGTGGTAGGAGATGCCGAACTGCGGCACCCACGGGTATTCTTCGATGAACTGGTAGCCGGCGGCCGCCTGGTTGTAGCTGGCATAAACCCACAGCGACAACAGCAGGGCCAGCACCCCGGCGGCCAGCGCCACGACGCGCACCTCAGACTTACGGTCCGCCGGGATCAACAGGATGATGATCGCCGCTACGGCGGGGGTGAAGGTGATGACCGTCAAAAAGGGAAAATTCATGGTTTCAACCCAAATGGACGAAAGACCACTGCGCGTGACAAAAGACGAAGATCAGTTCGTCGTTCGTGTGTCGTCGTTCGTCGTCTCATCCTAGAATGCGCGTGACGGTATCATTGATCACGCTGACCAGCCAGGTTGGCCAGACGCCCACGACCACCAGCAGCGCCATCAGCGGCGCAACGGCAATGATTTCGCGCGTCGAAATTTCCATCCGGTGCCCAATCCACCTGGTGTTGAGCGGGCCGTACAGCGTGGCGCGCACCCCCTTCAGGATGTAAGCGCCCGTCATCAACAGGCCGAGCATGGCCACAACGGTCAAGATGGTAAACACGGGCCAGGCGCTACGGATGACCATAAACTCAGCCACAAATCCGGCCAGGCCTGGCAGACCTAACGAGGCCATGCTGACGAAAATCAGGATGCCGCCGTATATGGGCGCCAGCGGGAACAAGCCGCCAAAATCGTTCAGATTGCGCGTATGCGTGCGGTCGTAGATGACGCCCACCAGCAGGAACATGCCGGCCGCGCTCAACCCGTGCGCGAACATCTGCATGACGGCGCCGTTGATGGCCATGATGCCGTTGGCGCGCAGCGATTCAACCGGGCTGCCAGCGACATAGGCCGCGACGGCAATGGCCAGCACCACGAAGCCCATGTGATTGATGGATGAATAGGCCACAAGCCGCTTAAAATCGGTCTGGCCGAAAGAGGCCAGCGCGCCCAGGACGATGGCCAGAACGGCCAGCAGCGCCAGCACCCCGGCGTATTGATGCGCCTCGGCCGGGTAGAGCGGCAGCACCAGCCGCAGGAAGCCATAGGCGCCCAGCTTGAGCAGCACACCGGCCAGCAGCATGGAACCGGCGGTGGGCGCCTCGGTGTGCGCGTCTGGCAGCCAGGTGTGGAAAGGCCAGATCGGCACCTTGATGGCAAAGGCCAGGCTGAATGCCCAGAAAGCCACGGTGCGCACCATGCTGGCGGGAATGCCGTAGATCGAGGCGGTCCAGGTTGGCCAGCGAGCAAAAGCCTGGGTCATGTCAAAGGTGCCCAGGCTGAGCCCGATGGTCTGGATGGCCAGCAGCAGCCCAACCGAGCCAGCCATGGTGTAGATGAAGAACTTGAACGAGGCGTACTGGCGGTTGGCGCTGCCCCAGATGTTGATCAGGAAGTACATCGGGATCAGGCCGACTTCCCAGAACAAGAAGAACAAAATCAGGTCGAGCGACATGAACACGCCCAGCATGCCGGTTTCCAGCAGCAGGAACAGGATCATGAAGGCTTTGACGCGCTCGGTGATGCTGAAGGAGAACAGCAGCGCCAGCGGGACAAGGATGGTGGTCAGCAGCACCATGGGCAGGCTGATGCCGTCCACGCCCAGGTGATAGTTGGCATTGATGACCGCGAACCACTGGTAGTTTTCCACGAATTGGAAGCCGGGCGTGCTGGAAGCAGTGAAGCGCAGCCACAGGTAAATAGCCAGGCCTAGTGGGAACAAACTGGCCACAAAGGCCACCCAGCGGATCGCCGTCACCTGGTCGCGCGGGATGAGCAGCACAAGCGCGGCCCCAAGGGCGGGCGCAAACAAGATCAGGCTGAGCAGATTGGTCGTCAACAAAGAGTCCATGTCTACCTCAGCCCCGGCAGCAGCAGCACGGCGCCCAGGACCACGATGATGGCCATGAGAACCAGCAGATATTGCTGAATCTTGCCGGTTTGAATGACGCGGAAGGTGCGCCCGAAGCGTTTGACTCCTTCACCCACAAAGTCGCCAAAGCCATTGATGACCGGCAGGTCGAAGTCGTTGCGGAAAATTTCACCCAGGCGCAGCGCGGTGCGGCCTATCAGGTGCAGGGTGCCGTCGATGACACCCTTGTCCACCCAGACCGAGACAAATGTCTCCGAGATCCAGTAAACGGGACGCACGAACAAGAAGTTGTACAGCTCGTCAAAATAGTACTTGTTGCGCAGCAAGGTGTACAGCGGGCCCAGCGGCGCTTCCAGCGGGTCAGCGGCGCCGGCCTGATAGCCGCGATAGACGACCCAGCCCAGCAGCAGGCCGCCCAGCGCCACCACCAGAGAGGTCACCAGCGGCCACGGGCTGAATGGCAGCGCCTCCGGCCGTTCCAGCAGCGTGCCGGTGGCATACGACTGGATCCAGTTCGGCACCAATCCGCCGATCACCGGGAAGTGCTCAGGGATGCCGATCCAGCCGGCGGCGACGGCAAAGAACGATAGGACAACCAGCGCCAGCAGCATCGGCCGGAAGATCGAGGCGTGCTCGCTGGCGTGCTCGGCTGCCGGCGTGCGCGGCTCGCCCAGGAACGTCAGGCTGATCTGGCGCATGGTGTAGAAGGCTGTCATCAGCGCCGCCAGGGCCAGGCAGATGAACACCGCTGGCGCATGCGCGAACGAGTCGGCCAGGATTTCGTCTTTGGACCAGAAGCCGGCCGTGACCAGCGGGAAGCCGGCCAGCGCGAACCCGCCGATGACAAACGTCCAGAACGTCACCGGCATGCGTTTGGCCAGGCCGCCCATATTGAACATGTTCTGAGGGTCGAAAGGGGCGGCGTGCTGCGCGCCATGCTCGCCGGCGGGCGCCGCGTGCTCGCTCTCGTGGTGGCCATGCTCCACGCCGTGGATGACCGAACCCGAGCCCAGGAAGAGCAGCGCCTTGAAGAAGGCGTGCGTGACCAAGTGGAAGGCGGCGGCGACGTAAGCGCCGATTCCCAGCGAGGCGATCATGAAGCCCAACTGGGAAATGGTTGAATAGGCCAGCACCTTCTTGACATCGCTCTGGGCCATGGCAATGGTGGCGGCGAACAGGGCCGTGAACGACCCGATGATGGCCATGGCCATCATGGGCGGCGTCAGCGGCCCGCCTTCCACCCAGCCGGCCGAGAGCAGCGGGTACATGCGGATCATGGCGTACACACCGGCCGACACCATGGTCGCGGCGTGGATCATGGCGCTGACCGGGGTGGGCCCTTCCATGGCATCCGGCAACCAGACGTGCAGCGGGAATTGCGCGCTCTTGCCCACGGTGCCGGCGAAGAGCAGCAGGCCAACCAAGTGGGAAACCGTCAGCCCGGCTATCACCGAGGGAGCGATGGCCAACTTATCGAGCATGTCCTTGCTGTACAGGATGTCACGGAACGACAGGGTGCCGGCCTGCGAATACAGATAGACGATGCCCAGCATCATGAACATATCGCCGATGCGGGTGGTCATGAAGGCTTTGACGGCGGCCTGGCGCGGCGTGATCTGCTTGGGGTCGGGGTAGTTGCGGGCGTACCAGAAGCCGATCAGCAGGTACGAGCACAAACCCATGATTTCCCAGCCGACGAACAGCAGCAGCAAATTGTCGGCCACGACCAGCAGCAGCATGCCGAAAGCGAACAGCGACAGGTAGGCGAAGAAACGGGAATAGAGCGGCTCGACGCCGTGGGGCGGGGTGCCGGGGACATCGTGCGGGTCGCGCGGTGTGCCGAAATTGCTGTAGCCAACGCTGTAGATGAAGATCAGCAGACAGGCCAGCGGCACAAAAAACAGCATCAGCCCGGTGAGCGGGTCCACCAGCACGCCCATGCTCAGCGGCTGGGTGCCGGTAGCCGCTGAGCCAAAGGGCAGCCACGGCACAGCATTCTTAATCACCGTCTCTAATGAGCCAAAATTACTGAGCGAGAGGGTGTGGAAGAACACCAGCCAACTCATCACCCATGACACGCCCATCAAGAGAATGGCCACCGTGTGGCTGACCACCTTGCTCCGGTTGGTGAAGAGCACGATCAGCGCAAACGACAGCAGCGGCGGGACGGGGATGAGCCAGGTCAGTTGCTGCGCAAGTTGTGGAGTCAGAAACATGATCGCTCCAAAATTACCACTTCATGAGATCCATGTCGTCCGCGATCACCGAGTTGCGGCGCCGGTAGATGGAAATGATCAGCGCCAGGCCAACGGCAGCTTCCGAGGCGGCCACGGTTAAGACGATGATGGTGAACATCTGGCCAGCCATCACTTGCGGCGTGAGGTAGTGCCAGAAGGACACCAGGTTGATATTCACGGCGTTCAGCATCAGCTCAATGCTCATCAGGATGGCGACCGCATTTTTACGGGCCAGTACGCCATACAGGCCGATGCAAAACAAGGCCGCCGCCAGAGCTAAGTACCAGGAGAGTGGAACCATGCGTATCTCCTACTGCTTTTCGCCAGCGATGACGATCGAGCCCACCAGGGCGATCAAGAGCAGCACCGAGGCCAGCTCGAACGGCAGCGCGTACTGGTTCGGGTCGACAAAGCCGAACCCGAGCCGTGTGATGCTGTCGGTGGGAATGACCAGTGTGCCAGTCACATTCTGCAAACCTGGCACCTGCTGGAAGACGGCCAGGAGCGCGGCGAACAAGGCCAGCGACAGCAGCGCGGCCAGCCACCACTGCTGGTTGGTCTGGGGACCGCTGTCCTGCATCACCCGCCGGGTGAGCATGATGGCGAAGATAATCAGGATGGCGATGGCACCGATGTACAGCACCACCTGGACCGTGGCCAGAAAGCCGGCCTGCAGCAGCACGAACAGGATGGCCACGCCGAAAAAGGTGGCGATGAGCGCCAGCGCCGCGTGCACCAGGTTGCGCGCTGTCACCACGGTGAAAGCCGCCGCCAGGGTCACCAGCGCGGAAAGTAGAAACAGGATTTGGTCAACGGTTACGGTCATTCGCGTGTCCTGCCTTGCTGGCTGGCGGCTTAGTGCGCCGGAGCCGCGTGCGGGCTGGAGGCAGCCTCAGCCGCCGGCGAGTCGTGCGCGGCCAGCGCATGCCCGGCTTCGTGGCCGCCAGTTTGCCCCTCTTCCTCTTGGGTCCGCAAGCGGCGCGCCGAGCGCGCAAGTATGCCAAAGATGGCCAGGGCCAGCAGCACATTGGCTAGAAAGAGCAGCCCCGACCGGACCCAATCATTGGTGATGCCGGCTTGCTGGATCAGCTTGTCCCCGATAATGGTCACCACGATCACGGCCAGGGAGGTGGGCACCAGGAATTTCCAGTTGAGGTCGAGCATGTGGTCGATGCGGATGCGCGGCAGCGCCGTGCGCATCAGGATGACGACGAAATATCCAGCGAAGGCCTTGAGGATGAAGTAGCCCACGCCTAGCAGCGGCACCTGGTCAGTACCCCAACCGCGCCAACCACCTAGAAACAGCACCGCCGTCAGGGCGCCGACGGTGAAGGCGTGCAGAAACTCGGCCACAAAGAACATGCCGAACTTCATGCCCGAATACTCAATGTGGAAACCGGCCACGATTTCCGATTCGGCTTCCAGCAGGTCGAACGGGGTACGGCCGACTTCGGCCACGGAAGTGATGAAAAAGATCAGCGCTGCGATGGGGGCCGCCACGATAAAGGCCACCGGCTGCGCCCGGATGATGACATTCAGGTCCATGCTGCGCGCCAGGATCACCGGCACCAGCAGGCTCAAAATCAAAGGCGCCTCGTAGGATACCAACTGCGCCACCGTGCGAAACGCGCCCAGCAGGGCATATTTGTTATTTGACGACCAGCCGGCCATCATAATGGCCAGCGTGCCCAGCGAGCCAATACTAACGATATACAGCACGCCGACATTCAGTCCAGTGCCCAGAATGTTGGAAGCAAACGGCACCACCGCCCACATGCTGATGACAGCCACCACCGACAGGATTGGCGCGGCGTTGTAGACCAGCTTATCGGCGCCGATAGGGGTGATGTCTTCTTTGATCAGCAGCTTGAGGGCGTCGGCGATGGTTTGCAGCAGACCCTGCGGTCCCACACGGTTGGGGCCGATGCGGTCCTGCATGCGGGCCACGATGCGGCGCTCGAACCAGATCAAAAACAGCGGCAGCACCAGGCAGAATGAGGCGATGACTACTACGCCGAGAATCTTCTGGATGACGTCGATCGCGCCTGGCGCCAGACCGATACTGGTCAGCAGGCTGACCAACAAGCCACCCAACGTGCCCAAGGGATCTTTAATCAGTTGCCCAATATCCATTGCTCACTCCAACCTTCGAGCGCACAACAAAACGCCTACCGGATTCTGCGGTAGGCGATGGAATTGCGATTCAGCCTAGGCCCACTCCAGCGCGCCCTTGCGCCAGGCATAGTACAGGCCGCCGGCCAAAATAAGAATGAAGAAAACAACTTCGAGCACCGCGAAAAAACTAACCTGGCCATAGGCGACGGCAAACGGAAACAGGAAAACAGTTTCCACGTCGAAGATCACAAAGACCAGCGCGAAGATGTAGTACTGAACCTTGAACTGCACCCAGGTGTCGCCGACGGTTTCGATGCCGCACTCATAGGTGCTGTTCTTGACTGAGTTACTCTTCTTCGGCCCTAAGATGAGGCTGTTGATCAGGATCGGGGCGCCCGGAAAAATCGCCCCCAGGAGGAGGAAAATTCCGATAAACAACCACTCGTTCGGCATAATGCATCCTTGAAAAGGGACAAATTGGGGAACGTCTATTGCGATTGTGAAGAACGGCGCGTATCGTAGCATGACTCATTTCAAAAGTCAAAACAGCGGCCCGTCATTTATAATCGCGGCATGTTATCGACCGCGAACGGCTGGGACGCGTTCATCCAAACCCAGCCTCAGAGCCACCTGCTACAGACCTCAGCCTGGGGCCAACTGAAGTCCGAGTATGGCTGGCAGGCCGAATTTGTCCAGACCGGCCAGGCCGGCGCGCTGGTGCTCTTCCGGCGGGCGCGCGGCCTGACGCTGGCCTATGTGCCACGGGGACCGGTGGCAGACTGGGACAACCGGCCGCAGTTGGCGCAACTGACGGCCCAGATGGACGCGGTTTGCCGGCGGCGGGGCGCTTTTTGCCTGAAATGGGAGCCGGACTTGCCGGATGAGCCCGGCTGCGCCCAACTGCTGCACGATCTGGGCTTTCGAGCCTCGCCGCGAACTGTTCAGCCGCGCCGCAGCCTGATCCTGGACCTGGCCGGCAGCGAGGCGGATATCCGCGCCCGGATGAAACAGAAGACGCGCTACAACATCGGCCTGGCCGGTAAAAAGGGCGTCAGCGCCGGGCTGGCACAGAGCGCGGCGGACCTGGAAGGCTTCATCCAGCTCATGGCTGCCACCAGCGCGCGCGACGGCTTCGGGGTGCACCACCCCGATTATTACCGGCGAGCGTATGCCCTATTTCAACCGGCCGGCCAATGCGCCCTGGTGCTGGCGACTTACCAGGGGGAGGCCCTGGCCGGCGTTATGGCATTCCTGCACGGGCGCAGCGCCTGGTATCTCTACGGCGCTTCGTCGGACCGGGAGCGCAACCGGATGGCGCCGTATCTGGCGCAGTGGGAGGCCATACGCTGGGCCAAAGCCCAGGGCGCCGTGAGCTACGACTTGTGGGGCGTCCCGGACGCGGATGAAGCGGAGCTGGAGGCCGGGTTTGAGACCCGGCACGACGGCCTATGGGGCGTCTATCGCTTCAAGCGCGGCTTCGGCGGCCGGCTGGTGCGCACGGTGGGGGCCTGGGACCGGGTGTACAACCCGGTGCTGTACGGGGCTTACCAGGCGTATCTTAGGATAAACCGACGAAGGACGAACGACGGCGAGGTAGCGGCGTGACGGATGTTCCTAGTTCGTCGTTTGTCGCGCGCAGCGGTCCTTCGTCTCCTTCGGAGTGGGACAGCCAAATAGCGCTGCTCCCCAACAGCCACCTCCTCCAAAGCTGGGCCTGGGGAGAGTTCAAAAGCCGCTCGGGCTGGCAGGCGCAGCGGCTGGGCTGGGCGGGCGCTAATGGCCCGGCCGCTGCCCAGGTGCTGCGCCGCACCGGCCTACGGGTGCTGCGCGTGCTGTACGCGCCCAAAGGCCCCCTGCTCGATTGGCAGAACGCCGCGCTGCGGGCGCAGGTACTGGATGCACTGCAGACCCTGGCGCGCCGCGAGCGAGCTATATTCATCAAGATCGACCCGGATGTTGTCATATCCAGCGGGCTGCCAGAGGCTGAGCAACCCGACGCCGCCGGCCAGGACCTGCAGGCCGAACTGGCCCGGCGCGGCTGGATGTTCTCACGCGACCAAATCCAATTCCGCAACACGGTCTGCCTGGGCCTGGCGCCGAGCGAGGAGGCCCTGCTGGCCGGCATGAAGCAGAAGACACGCTACAATGTGCGCCTGGCCGAGCGGAAAGGTGTGCAGGTGCGCCGGGGCGGCCCGGCCGATGTCGATCTGTTGTATCGGATGTACGCCGAGACATCCGTCCGCGACGGGTTCGCCATCCGCAGCCTGGATTATTATCGCGACGCCTGGGGGCGTTTTATGGCGGCGGGCCTGGCGCAGCCGTTCGTGGCAGAGGTGGACGGCGAGCCGGTGGGAGCGCTGGTGATCTTTCGCTTCGGGCGCACGGCGTGGTACCAGTACGGCATGAGCCGCGACGCGCATCGCGACAAAATGCCCAACCACCTGCTGCAATGGCACGCAATCCGCTGGGCCAAGGCGCAGGGCTGCGCCACGTATGACTTTTGGGGCGCGCCGAATGACTTCGAGGAAAGCGACCCGCTGTGGGGCGTCTGGCGCTTCAAGGAAGGCTTTGGGGGGCGACTGGTGCGACATATCGGGGCCTGGGACTACGCGCCCTCGCCTGTGCTTTATCGGCTGTACACGATCGTTCTGCCGCGGGTGCTGGACGTGATGCGCCGGCGCGGCCGGAAGCAGACACAGCAGGACCTGGAAGGGGCGTGAGTGTGGGGGTATGGGACTGTGGGGGTAGCCCCCTGGAGTGCGCCCTTTGGGCTGGACAGATTTGGACCCTATTGAAGGGTACACGGGAGGTGGCTGGGCGCACAGAGCCCTAAATAGCTCGCAGCGCCCA
>JAYTFQ010000882.1:0-6332 GCA_043734225.1 Anaerolineales bacterium
ATTCTTTGACCGGCTGAGCCGTAACGCTTTACGACGTTTCTGCGCAGTGGACCAACTCCAAAGTCCGGTTGCCGTGGAACAGGCATTCCACGGCGTAGACGCTGGCGGGGTTGGCGGCGCGCATGATGACGTAGCTGCCGCTCTGCGCGACGCGGCCGATGCGGGGCGTTGCGCCGGTGTATCGGCCGTGGTCGCTCAGCCAGGCCTGCCAATCGGCGCCGGCCTGCATCTGGCAATCCGGGCATTGGCTGAGGTCCTGGCCGGCTAGCAACAGCTGCAACCCCTGGACATAAGGCGGCAAGGCGTGCTGGCAGCGCGAGACGCGCTGCACCAGCACGGAGCAGTTGATCCAGGCGCCGTTGTCAAAATCAGCCACCACCACCAGAGTCTGCGCGTCGCCCAGGTCCACTTCGCCATACGTCAGGCGAAAACCGGGCACAAGCTCGGCGCGCACGCTGTGCACGGCGCTATAGTTGATCTCGGTCTGGCGGCTGAGCGCGTCCAGATCGCCGCGGTAATCGGTGGCGCCCTGGATCACCTGGGCCACGCCCAGCATGGGCACGCGCAGCGGGGTGTTGATCAGGCCGTCGGCGGCCAGGCCGGCGGCAAACACCACCGGCAGCGGCAAGAGCAGCAGCAGCCAGGCGCGCGCCGTCAGGCGCTGGGCGCTCATGGAACTGCGGATACCCTCCAGGCGGTACTCGTGCAGCAAGCCCAAGGCGACGAGCGCCAGGGCCGGGAAAAAGGCGCCCACCGCCAACCGCCACTGGGCGCCGGTATCGAAGGGGTAAATGGGCAGGCCCCAAAAGCGCCGGTCGACCAGCCAGGCCAGCAGGGTGCGGCCTTCGAAGGGCAAGTGCCCGGCCATAAACACGCTGACCAGGGTGACGGCCAGCCAGACGAGCGCGCCCAAAATGTTGCGGGCGGTGCCAGCGGCCAGCCAGCCGGCCAGAGCGCCCAGGGCCGTGACGGCCAAGACGGCGATCAGCACCGGTGGATAGTAGAGCGGCAGGTGCGCAGCGCGCATTGCCAGCGCGTCTGGCCCCCATATGCCGGCAGCCAGCGACAGGCCCATCAGGGCACCGGCCAGCGTGCCCAACTGCTGCTGTACGACGGCCGGCGGGGTCGTGGGAGCGGCTGTGGAGCTGCCAGGAGCGCTCAAAATACCGCCCCGAGTGGTGGGCTCAGCCATGTGGGCGGCTCCGGCGCCATACCAGCCGGCCGAGGCTGCCCAGCGCGAACGCAGCCGCGACGGTGACGGCGACAGCAACCACCGGCGGCACGGCGGCCACGGGCTCGGCAGCCGGCGCGGCCAGGGCAGCCAGCGAAATGCCGCGGGCGGCGGTGAGATCGGCTAGGGGCAGGCCGGCGGCCGGCAGGCCGTGCCCGCGCAGCAAAAAGGCCGTGATGGCCCAGTACTCGGCCGGCTTGAGGCTGCCCGGCGCTTGAAACGGCATGACCTGGCTCATAAAGGTGTAGAGATCGGCGACGGTGGCAAAGTGGCCCAGGGTGGCGGGCCCCAGCAGGGCCGGCACCAAGTGCGGCAGGGTGAAGCCATTCGCATACGGGCGGTCGCCGTGGCAGCCGCTCTTCCAGCAGTTCTGGTGTTCGGGCGGATACTGCGCCCGCCATTCGCCGGTCAGGCCCTGGCCCTGGTCGCCGTGGCAGGGCTGGCAATGCTGCCAGAAGAGCTGGGCACCCAGGTCGGCCTGGCTGGGGTTCACCACCGTGGGCGGAGCGGCCAGGCGGTCCATCATCGGCGTCACGTTGGAAGGCACAGAAGTGTCGGGCACGGGTGTGGGCTCGGGCGGCGAGGCCAGGGCGGGGAAAGCCAGCGCCCCAAACGCGGCGAGCGCCAGCACGCCAACGACCATCAGCCACCAACGCCAGGCAACCATTGAGAGGGTTACGGCAAATCAGGGTTCAGCGGACGGCCATGCCGCCCGCTGAACCCTGATTGGTTGAAAAACCATTGCGACAGCGGCTACACGCCGCGGCCGCGCATGCGCGGGTCCATGATGTCGCGCACCGCGTCGCCCACCAGGTTCCAGCCGAGCACAAAGAACACCACCGCTAACCCGGGGAAGAGTAGGATATACCAGTACGTGGCCAGGGCCGGGATGTAGTTGCGGGCAAAAGCCAGGATCTGGCCCCAGTCGGCGTGACCGACCTCGGTGCCAATGCCCAGGAACGAGAGAGCAGCGAACGAGAGCACATAGGTGCCGATGTCGAGTGAGGCAATCACCAGAGTCGGGTAGACGGCGTTGGGGATGATGTGCTTGAGCAGGATACGACTATCCTTGGCGCCGATGACGCGCGCGGCCATGATGTAGTCGCGCTCTTTAAGCGCCAGAATATCACCGCGGATTAGCCGCGCATAGCCCATCCAGCCGAAAATAATCAGCGCGATAGTCGCCGGCAGCTCGCCTTTGCCTATCTTCGGCGTGATCACGGCGGCGAAGATTAGCGCCGCCATAAAGAAGGGGATCGCGATAAAGATCTCCGTGATACGCATCAGCACATCATCGAGCCAGCCGCCATAATAGGCCGCCAGCGAGCCGACGATCATGCCAATGACCACGGTGGAGAATGTGATAATGATGCCAACCCGGAAAGCCGTGCGCGTGCCCCAGATCACCCCGTACCAGATATCCCACTGGCCGGACGAGGTGCCCATGATGTGGACCCACTTATCGGTATGAAATACGGACTGCCACCAGAACGGCAGCGGCGGCGGGCGCACCGCCCAGATGCTGCCGGGCGGAGCCGGATTGGGCCCGAAGCCGTCGCGCGGCACCAGATAGGAGTCGCGCAAGTTGGGCGGCGGCGCCAGCACCGGCGCCAGCAAGGCAATCACGGCGAACACGGCAATGATGCCAATGCCAGTGACCGACATGGGATTGGTTACCAGGCCGTGCAAAATGCGATACACCTCGGGCCCGACGAGCTCTTCAAAGCGGCCCTTGGGCTTGAGCGCAACTTCATCAATGGTTCTGGGATTGAACGTGGTCGTGGCCATAGTTGCCTCTGCCTTCAGTCCAGCCGGATGCGCGGGTCGAGAAACGCGTAGAGCACGTCCACAACCAGGAACGACAGGATCAAGATGGCGCTGTTCACCAGAGCGAAGGCCAGCACGGTCACCACGTCGAGCTGCACGGCGGCGTCGGCGGCGGCGCGGCCCATGCCCGGAAAAGCAAAGACGCTTTCGGTGATGATCACTCCGCTGAGCAGGCCGATGACGGTGAAACCGCCCAGGGTGGCGACCGGGATCAGCGCGTTGGGCCGGGCGTGCTGGTTGACCACATCGCGCTCGCGCACTCCCTTGGCGCGGGCCGTGACCACATAGTCCTGGCGCAGGGTTTCCAGCATGGAGGAGCGGGTGACGCGCAGCAGCGCCGCCCAGGAGATATAGGACAGGGTAATGATTGGCAGAACCATGTGGCGCAGGGCATCGAAGAAGATGTCCAGCCGCAGGTTGAGCAGCGCGTCGACGGTGATCAGGTGCGTGTAACTGGTGAAAGCGGTGCTGTTGATCACCGCGTTGAACGTGTCCGAAATGCGGCCGGGCGGGAACCAGCGCAAATTGGCATAGAAAATCATCAAGACCAGCAGGCCGAAGACGAAGGTCGGGAAGGAGGTGCCCACGATGGCGAAGATGCGCGCCACCTGGTCGATCCAATTATTGTGGTTGACCGCCGAGAGCACCCCCAGCCAGATGCCAATCCCAATGATGGGCACCACCGACCACAAGGTCAGCTCCATAGTGGCCGGGAAGCGGCGCTTGACCAGGTCAATCACCGGCTGGGACGAGCTGCGCGAGTAGCCAAAGTCGCCGCGCAAAATTCCGCCGATGACATGGCCGGTTTCTGGATCATTCTTTCCCATCAACCAGTACCAATATTGCACTGGGATCGGCTGGTCAAGGCCATAGCGCAGGATGATGCCGCGCATGGCCGCGTCGTTGTGCGGGATATCACGCACGTACAGCGCAGAGCGCTCTTCCGGGCTGAGGAATTGAAGCATGCCAAAGATCAGCACGGTCACGCCGAAGATGGTCACGGGCATGATCAGCAGGCGTCGGATGATGTAATTGACCATGGACTCAACCTTGCTCGTCTAGGCCCGAGGCGGTTGCCACGAGCACTTACCGAATGCCGTCCGGAGCAGAGCGAAACGGTCTTCGGTTTCGCTCAACTCCGCACCGCACTCGGACGTAACCGCCCATCCCCCCGTCCAAGTAGCTGGCTTCCTTCGCCGCGCCAAAGAGTCGACCTGCCCCTTCACCCCCCTTTCCCCGATCCTGCCAAGCAAGATCGAGGAAAGGGGGGTTGGGGAGGTTAGGTCTTTCCGGATCAGTTTACTGCTTGGACATTGGGTACCAATAGTTCCCAGGGTAGATGGGGTTGAAGAAGTAGCCCGTCACCCAGCGCTGCTCGTAGTGCCGGGCCGCCGAGACCGCCAGTAACACGGTCGGGACCTGGTCAAAGAACAGCTTGTTGAACTCGGCGTATATGATGGCACGCTTGGCCGGATCGGCCTCGGCCACGCCGCGGTTGATGATGTCCTGGAACTGGGCCTTCATGTCCTTGGGCATACTCTGGCGCCCGCCGTAGGTGCCAATGGTGTAGGGCACCACCCAGTTGTGCGGGTCGTGGATGTCTTCCAGCCAGCCGCTGATGAAGATGGGCAGTTTCTTGGCGCGCTGGTTCTTCAGGAAGGTGGGCCACGGGATGCCGGTGACTTCCACCACGAACTTGGGGTTGACCGCGCTCAGGTCGGTCTGGAAGATCTGCGCCACGGTCTGCCGCGCGGTGTTACCGGTGTTGTAGGCGATGGTCATCCGGAAACCCGTGTCCATCAGGCTCTTGCCATCTTTTGACTTGAGGGTCGAGGCGGTGAAGGCGGCCTTGCACTTATCCGGGTCGTAGGTGTAGTGAGCGCCGTTGTCCTCGTAGCCGATCATGCCCGGCAGCATGACGTTGTTCGACTGAGCGCCTTCGCCATTCTGGGCGTCCTTGATAAAGGTAGCCCAGTCGAAGCAGTAGGCGAAGCCCTTGCGCACGTTGATATCGGCGAAGAAGTCCGGCGGGATGCCGTCGCCGTCGAGCTGGCCGCTGCCGATAAAGCTGTTGCCGCCATCGGTGTTGATAGCGAAGTTCAAGAAGGCGTCAGTACGGCTGACGTTGGACAGGCCCTTGTAGACGCGCCCAGCTTGATCGGGGGTGCTGGACGGCTGGCACTTGCCAACGGCATCGCAAACTTCACCCACCAGTGGATCCATCAGGCTGTAGTCCGCCTGCGAACCCAGGGTGATGAAATCGGTATCGCCTGCCTGGAAGGTCGCCAGGCGCGTGCTCATTTCGTCAACTTCCTTGATGATGATGTGCTTCAGCTTGGGGGCGCCGGTGGGGCCGCCGTCCCAGGCTGGCGTGGTCCGCCAGTAGCTGTCATTGGCGTCCAGGGCGATCTCTTCCTTGGGCGTCCAGTGATTGAGCTTGTACGGACCGGTGCCATTCTCGCCGACGCCGATCTTGGTCTTGTTGATGTCTTCCGAGCTCGGGGCATAGAAGTTCTGCCAGGTCTTGCAGTCGCCGTCCCAGCCGCCGTTGGCGGAGGTCCAGGCCTTGCTCTGGACCGAGCCCCAGGTTTGGGCAATGGTGGCCAGCATGGGGCCCCACGCCTGGACGAGGTGGAAGGTCACGGTGCCGGCCGCGTCATCAGCCACGACGCCGTCGGTGATCGTCTTGCAGGCCGCCGCCAGTTTGGCCGGGTCGGCCTTCAGCAGATCGGCCTTGTTGTCGTCGAGCTTGCCGCTCGGGTCTACGGCTTCGGCGATATCGCTGACGCCGGGGCCAATGAAGGCTTCGTAGTACAGCCACTGCGGCGAGACGGTGCCGCCCTGCAGCATGCCGCGCTGGAAGCTATAGGCCACGTCAGCGGCCGTCATGTCGGTGCCGTCGTGGAACTTCACTCCCTTGCGGATCTTGAAAACATAGGTCTTGCCGTCGGCCGAGATGCCGCCGTTATCCTTGGTGGGGACTTCCGTGGCCAACTGCGGGATGAAGTCGGTCGGCTTGTCCTTGTTGTAGAACACCAGGGTGTCGTACATATTCTGGATGATTGTCCCGCCCGCGGTCTCATAGGCCAGGGCCGGGTCGAACGTCTCGGCGTCACCGAATGTGGTCGGCACGAAGGTGGTCGGGTCCTTGGACTTGAAGGACGCGGCGGCGGTTGGCTGCACCGGGGCCGGCGTGGCGGTGACCACGACCTGCTGCGGGGTGCCGTTCACGATCTGGGTCTGGACAACCGGCGCAGACGTTTGAACGACCACC
>JAYTFQ010000883.1:0-23865 GCA_043734225.1 Anaerolineales bacterium
AACAACGCCCTGTTAGGCGATCATCGCCGGCTGCGCCAGCCGCTGCCAGTTGAAACCCTCAGCGCCTCCACCACGCGCCGCTACGCGCCCGGTGACCCGCTGCGCCATGTGCATTGGCCCACCAGCGCCCGCCGCGACGCGCTCTACACCAAGATCTTCGATCCTGAAGCCACCTCCACCATCTGGCTGGTGCCGGACCTCGACCCGCGCGTGCATTTGGGCCAGGGCGCGGAGTCAACTGAAGAGACCATGGTGCTGCTGGTCGCCTCGCTGGCCGACTACTTGCTGCGGCGCGGATTGTCAGTGGGCATCCTGGCGCAGGGCGAGCAGGTGTATGCGCTGCGGCCGCAGGCGGGCCGCGCCCAGGTGTGGCCTGTGCTGCGCGCGCTGGCGCCGGTGCATGCCAACAGTCCCTACCCGCTGGGGCCGGCCCTGGCGCGGCTGGCGGCGTCGCTGCCGGCGCGCGACCGCGTGGTGGTCATCACGCCCTCGCTCGACATTTCCTGGACCCAGTCGCTGCGCGGGGCCGCGCACCGTACCGGTTTGGAAGCGATCCTTCTCGATCCCGAGTCGTTTGGGGGGGCAGGCAAGGCCGAATCCGCCGTGCAGGCCCTGGCCGCGCAGGGCGTCGCCGCGCGGGCGCTTCGGCGCGGCGAGCTGCAGCCGGCCAGCGGCGCCTATGGGGCCGTGCGGCGCTGGGAGTTCCGCACCCTGAGCACTGGGCGCGCCGTGGCCAGGCAGACTCCGCGCAGCGCGCAGGCCGGGCAAAAGGTGGGCCATGCTTGAGCGGCTGATGGCAATGGCGGGCCGCGCCTTGTGGCGGCGAGCTGTGCCAGCCGGACTGCTGATGGCCTTGGCATTGTTGTTAACCTACAGCGTGGACCAGGCCGGCTGGGTGAGCGGCGTGGCCTGGGGACCGGGCGCCTGGCTGGCGCTCGCGGGCGGCGCGGCGCTGGCCGCCTCACGCTGGCGGGGCCGGTGGGCGCTGCTATATGCCGCGGCATTAATCGCGAGTGGCGCCGCGGAGCTGGTGGGGCATGTGCTGCCAAACCTGGAGGGCCCGTCGTCAGCGCCGGACGCCTGGGTGCTGAACCTTCACCTGCGCGCGCTGACTCTGGGCCAGCGGTTGGGCGGCTGGTGGGCGGCGCTGGCCGCTGGCCGCCCGGTGAGCGACACGGGTCTGTTTGTGGCGCTGCTGGCGGTGGTGCTATGGGGCGCGGTGGCCTGGCTGGCCTGGTGCACGCTGCGGCGGCGCCAGGCCCTGGCCGCCTGCCTGCCGGCGGCGCTGATCCTGGCAGTGAATACCCATCTGGGCGGCCAGCCGTGGCAGGCGGTGCTGGTTTTCATGATCCTGGCGCTGGCGCAAATCATCTACGTCACCTATCGCGGCCAAAACGCGGACTGGGATCGGCGCGGCGTGGATTACCCCGACTCGCTGGGGATTGATTGGGGCACCGCCGCCATTGGGCTGACCATGAGCATTGGCCTGCTGAGCGCTACCGGGCCGCTGCTGGCCACGCCGCACAGTTGGCAGGTGCTGGGCGATGCGTTGGCCACCTCGCGCCAGCAAGTGGCCGACACCGCCGGCCAACTGTTTACCGGTGTGCGCCCGCCCAGCGGCGGCGTGCCCGCGCCGGTGGCGCGCACCCCCGACCTGGGCCGCATCGGCAGCGGCCTCGATCAAAGTCCAGACACGCTGATGTGGGTGACGCTGAACGAGCCGGGGCCGGATGCTTACCCGGGCGCGCCCGCGCCGGCGCAGCATTATTGGCGCAGCGGCGTGTTTGTCACTTATACCGGCACGGGCTGGCAGGCGCTTTCGCTGGCGGCAGGCGGCGCTGCGCCGCCGGATGACAGCGCGCCCAGCCACACCACGCTGCGGCAGCATTTTGAGATCGTCGCTGTGCATGGTCAGGCGCAGTTCGCCGCCAACCGCCCGATCAGCGCCACCAGCGGCGCGCAGGTGGTGGGGGACCAGGCCGACAGCGACACAACGCTGCTGGCCGGACCGGCGTCCGCGTACTCGGTCACGTCGTGGATCATGCAGGCCAGCCTGGCTGGCCTGCGTGCCGACCGCAGCGACTATGCGTCTGCCATTCGCGCGGCCTACTTGCAATTGCCGGGCAGCCTGCCGCCACGGGTGGCCGGCCTGGCGGCAGAGATTGCCAACGGCGCGGCCAACCCCTATGACAAGGCCGTCCGCCTGCAAGATTATTTGCGCCGTACCTACAAATATCAGCTCGATGTGCCCCCGCCGCCGGCCGGCCGTGACGCGGTGGATTATTTCCTGTATGAAGCGCCGGGCGGATATTGCGTCTACTATGCCTCGGCCATGGCGGTGATGCTGCGCACGCTGGGAGTGCCGGCCCGCGTGGCCACCGGCTACGCCATGGGCGAATATGACAATGGCCGCCGCGCCTACCGGGTAACCGGCACCGCCTCGCATGCCTGGGTGGAGGTTTATTTCCCAACATATGGTTGGGTGGAATTTGAGCCGACGCCCTCCCAGGCAACGTTCGACCGGCCGGCCGGCGCCGCCGATGCGGCCGCCACGCTGGCCGCTACGCCACCGCCAGCGGCTGCCTCGCTGCCACGCTGGCTGGTTGTGCTGTTGGCGGCGGCCGTCATGGTGCTGGCGGTGGCCGGCTGGGCCGCTTGGCAGATCGCCGCCCGCCGCCAACCGCCGACGCCGCGCCAGCAGGTGCTGCGGCTGTACGGCCGCATGCGAGCCGCGCTGGCCTGGGCCGGCCTGGGCGCGCCGGGCAGCCTCACCCCGGATGAATATCTCCAGGTGCGCACGGACGATCTCGCGGCCCGGCCGGCGCTACTGGCGGCCATGGCGGAGGCTACCGACCTGTACCGCGAGGCGGCCTACAGCCGGCATCCAGTGAGCGCAACCCGAGCGCTTGGCGCGCAGCGGTTGTGGCAGGCGGCGCGGCTGGCGCGCGTGAGGCTGGCGGCGCGGCGGCTGCTGCCGGGCAGACGGCGAGAGAAGAAATAGGTCCCTATGGTAGAATGCGCCTGACCCAGGAGGGTATTTATGGTTAGCCCCGATCTGCTCGAAATTCTGCGCTGCCCGAACTGCGTCCGCGACAAGCCCGGCCTGCTGACGCTGGTTAAAGACTCCTGGCTGGTGTGCCAGGATTGCGGTCGCAAGTATCCCATCCGCGACGATATTCCGGTCATGTTGATCGACGAGGGCAGCAAGTGGATCGCGACGGCGGTCGAAAACTTGCCCGTCCCGCCTCCGGCTGAATAAACGCGCTGCCGGCCGCGCCCGGCTATGACTCCCCTAGACGAACTCCTCTCCGGCGACGATGAGCGCGCAGCGGCTGCTGCGCCGTTGGTTGGCGCCGCGCATTTGCCCGCCCTGGCAGTGGCCCTGGCCGGCCCAGACCCGGACGCGCGCTGGTGGGCGGTGGTGGCTCTGGCGTCTATCCCTGGCGACAACGTAACGCAACTGTTGGCTCACACGGCTCGGGACGGCGACCCTGATCTGCGGGCGGCCGCTTTGCATGCGCTCGGCCAGCATGGCGGGCCAGCTGCAATCCCGGTGCTGCTCCAGGCCCTGGGCGACGACAGCGACTACCTGGCCCGGCTGGCCGCCGACGCGCTGGTGCATGTGAGGCCCGGCGCCGTGCCTGAGCTGATTGCGCTGCTGAAGACAGACCCCTCGCCCCGCGCTCGCGCCAATGCCGCCCGCGCGCTGGCGTTCATCGGCGACACTTCGTCCATCCCGGCCCTGTTTGGCGCGCTCAGCGACGACTCGATCCTGGTCCAGCATTGGGCGGATGAGGGGCTGGAGCGCATGGGCGTGGGTCAGATCTACTTCAAGCCTTGATCGGCGTTGAACATTGAAAACCATAGAAAAACGCAAACCGCTAGGCAGTCGATGAAATCGACTGCCTAGCGGTTTGCGTTTTTCTATTCCTCATTTCCACCGTCAAGGAATGGGCGCGAACTGCGCCGCGAAAAACAGCCACCCCAGCCAGACGCTGATCATCACGAAGGCAATGGTCAGGCGCAGGATGATCGACAGCCCGGAGCCTAGCGCGTAGCTCTTGACAGCAGTCCAGGCGCGGCCCAGATTGCGCCCGTTCAGCAGATATTCCACGAGGAACAAGCCCAAGAATGCCCCGGCGATGGGGCCAATGGGCGGGTAGAAGAACAGACCGGCCAGCCCAAACACGATGCTGGCGGCGATGGCCTGCCACGATGCGCCGCCTCGTTTCGCGGCGGCGTGTCCCAGGGCCAGTTCGACGATGGTGCCCAGCACGGCCAGCACCGTCAGCGCCACCATCGCGATCGCGCCCACCCAGCCGCTAAAACCCGCCAGCAGTCCATAGCCCAGCGCCGCCAACCAGATCAGCCACACATCCGGGATGACCGGCAGCACCACGCCGGCGACGCCGACGACCATGATGGTGAAAGCCACGGCGGCCAGGACGACCTGAGGAGCGGTCATGTTACGCCGCTGCCTGAATCACATCGATCCCCCCCATCCACGGCAGCAGCACTTCGGGCACCACGACGCTGCCGTCGGCCTGCTGGTAGTTCTCCAGGACGGCGATGAGCGTGCGCGGCAGGCCGAGGCCAGAGCCATTCAGGGTGTGGGCCAGCTCCGGCCGGGCGCCGGGCTCGCGCCGCAGGCGGACATTGGCGCGGCGGGCCTGGAAGTCGCCGCAGTTTGACACGGAAGATACTTCCAGCCACTCGCCGCACCCCGGCGCCCAGACTTCCAGGTCGTAGGTCATGCGGGCGCTGAAGCCGATATCGGCGGTGCACAACTGCTTCACCCGGTAAGCAAGGCCCAACGCGGCGCAGGTGGCCTCGGCGTGCTCGCGCATCCGCTCCAGCTCGGCGTCTGACTCTTCCGGCCGACAGAAGATGTACATCTCCACCTTGTCGAATTGATGCCCGCGCTTAATGCCGCGCACATCGCGCCCAGCGGCAATCTTCTCGCGCCGGAAGCAGGGCGTGTAGCCGGTGTAGCGGTAGGGCAGGCTGGCGCCCTCCAGGATCTCGTCCTTGTGCAGCCCGGTCAGCGGCACCTCAGCCGTGGGCACCATCCAGTAGTCTTCCTCAGCATCGCGGTAGAGATTGTCACGGAACTTGGGCAGTTGGCCGGCGGCGTACAAGATCTCCTCGCGCACCATAAACGGCGCGTAGATTTCCTTGTAGCCCTGGCCGCGCGTGTGCAGATCCAGCATCCAGGCGATGAGTGCGCGCTGCAGCCGGGCGCCAGCGCCGCTGAGCACGTAGAAGCGTGAGCCGGCCAGCTTCACCCCGCGCTCGAAGTCGATGATGCCCAGCCTGGGCCCCAGGTCCCAGTGGGCCAGGGGGGTGAAATCGAATTGGCGCGGGTTGCCTACCGTGCGCAGCACCACGTTATCGTCCTCGGTCGTGCCCAGCGGCGTGCGCGCATCGGGCAGGTTGGGCAGGGTGGAAAGGGCGGTCTGAAGCTGCTCTTCCACCTGGCGCACGCTCTCGTCCAGCGCGGCAATGCGCTCGCCCATGCCTTTTTGTTCGCCGATCAGCGCCTGGCGCTCGGCAGGGTCCTTGGCGCGGCTGATGGCCTTGCTGGCCGTGTTGCGGTCGGCCTTGAGCGTTTCCACTTGCTTGAGCAGCTCGCGGCGGCTGGCATCCAGGGTCAGCGCCTGGTCGACTGTGGCCTCCAGCTCCGGGTTTTGGCGCGCGCGCACGGCCGCCTTCACCATGTTGGGTTCATTGCGGATGATGGTGATGTCGAGCATATTGCCCTCCCATTGAAAACTGTAATTGGTAACTGGTAATTGCCAGCTACCCGTCACCAATGACCACTATTGTTTGCGATTGTTGGCAATGGCCCACACGACCAATACGATGGCGGTGATAAAAATGCCCATCCCCAGCAGGCCCGCGACAATCAATGCCAAGATACTGATAGCTATGGTGAACTCCTTAGCTTGAATCAATACGGCCCTCCGTCCAATAATGCAGGACGATGGGCCGCTCGTGGTGCCACCTGCTTTCGCCGGTTGGAGCGTGGTGCGCTCAACCGGCCTCAAGGGCGCGCGGTAACGGGGGCGGGCCGGCTGCCTTCATCGGGCGGCAACGCCGAAACCGGGCGGTTTCGGGGAGAGTGGAAATCGTCGGGCGGGCCTGCCGCTTCTCAGCCAACAGCGGCTCTCTGGAAGGCGATCAACCGGGCGACATGTCTCTGGCGTCGGTGGTGATTAAGTTGGGACGATCATAACATAGTCGCGGAGCGTGGGTCAATACGGCACCGCCAAGATTTGGTCGGCGCGCTTCAACGACTTCAATTGGCAGAAACAATGCCAAGGAATTGACTCAGGCTAACGCTTCGCAGAAGCCACCGCGCCAACTGGCATAACGCGCCTGCCAGCCCAGCGCGCGTGCCTTGGCGTTGGAGGCGCCGCGCTCCCACGGCTCGCAGCCCGGATTCACCGGCGGAGGCGGAGCGCCGACAAGTTGGGTGTAATACGGCACCCACTCCGTGCCGGGTGCCGGCTCATCGTCGACGATGTTATACACGCCGCTGGGCCAGTGCAGCGCCTGGACCGCGGCCTGGGCTACGTCAGCGACATGAATAAACGATGTCACGGCGGGTGTGGCCTCGATCTCACCACGCCGGATTTGTTCGGTAGTTAGACCATCGCGGGAATACCAGGTGCCGGGGCCGTAAAAGATGCCGCAGCGCAGCATGACGCCGGCGGGCATTTCTGCCGCGGCCTGCTCAGCCGAATGCACTACGCCCACCATTCGCCCGCGCGGCAGGGGCGCGGCCAGATCCAGCGGGTCGTCCTCGCGCGCCGGGCCGGCGCCGGGGGCGTAGACCCACACAATGCTCTCGCCAACCAGACGCGGCACGCCCACCGCCAACGCCGCGTCCACCAGGTTGCGCGACCCCTCCAGACGCAGCCGCGAGTTGGCGGCAAAATCACGGCTGGCCAGGTCGGTGAGCATATGGATGACGGCCTCCGGCTGCGCGGCGCGCAGGGCGGCAAACGTCGCCTCGCGGTCCAGCACGTTGAGCGCCACCGGGATGGCGCCGGCCGCTGTGAGGGCGGAGAACTTATCACTGCTGCGCGTGGTGCCAATCACCTCGTGCCCAGCCGCCACGAGCAAGGGAACGATCAAACGACCCGCGGCGCCGGTGGCCCCGGCCAGCAAGATACGCATAGGGGTTGTATCTCCCTGTACTGTCGGCGGCTACCGGCCCCCAGCCGCCCAGCCGGGTTCGTTGCCAACGCCCTTGCCCTGGTCTGGCCGCGACATGATCTCCGCTTCGCTCGCTTCGTCCTCCGTCCCGCGAAGCGGCCCTTCGTCTTTTGTCCTCAGATGCGGGAACAATATCACCTCCCGGATCGTGCTCTTGTCGGTCAGCAGCATCGTCAGCCGGTCCAGCCCCATGCCAAAACCGCCGTTGGGTGGCATGCCATAGCGCATGGCGCGCAGGTAGTCTTCGTCCAGTGGCTGGGCGTCATCGGAGTCGGCGGCGTAGTCGCGTGCCATCTCGATAAAGCGCTGCTCCTGGTCGAGCGGGTCGTTCAGCTCGGTGAAGGCGTTGCACAGCTCCATGCCGGCGATATAGCCTTCAAACCGTTCCACAGTGGTTGGGTCGCCGGGGCGGGCCTTGGCCAGTGGCGAGATGTCTCGCGGGTAGTCGGTGATAAAGGTAGGCTGCTGCAGGTGCTTCTCGACGAAATCGCCCAACAGCGCCTCCACCAGCTTGCCGCGGGTGGCATCCGGGTTGGCGGCGATGCCCTGGGCCAGCATCGCGCCGCGCAGTGTCTCAGCAGTGGGGTGGGCTTTAATGTCGATATTGGCAAACTCGGCGATGGCCTCGGCCAGCGGGATGCGCGGCCAACCTGGCTCCAGACTGACGGCCCTGCCCTGATAGGTGATCTGGCGCGTGCCCAGCACGGTATCCGCCACAAAGGCAATCATTTCCTCAGTCAGTCGCATCACCTGCTCATAGTCGGCATAGGCCCAATAGAACTCAAGCTGGGTGAACTCGGGGTTGTGTTTGAAGCTGACGCCCTCGTTGCGAAAGTCGCGGCCGATCTCGTACACGCGCTCCAGGTTGCCCACCAGCAGCCGCTTGAGGTACAGCTCGAACGAGATGCGCAAAAACAGGTCTTGGTGCAGTTGGTTGTGGTGGGTGACGAACGGCCGGGCCGCCGCGCCGCCGTACAGCGGCTGGAGAATGGGCGTTTCTACCTCGATGAAATCATGCTCGTCAAAGAACCGGCGCAGCGCGGAAGCGATGCGGGCGCGGGTGCGGAACACCTCGCGGACTTCCGGGTTCACGGCCAGGTCGGCATAGCGCTCGCGGTAACGCGCCTCCGGGTTGTCAAAGGCCGAGTGCACCACGCGCTGGCCATCCACCAACTCTTCCTTGGCGGCCGGCAGCGGGCTGACGGCCTTGGCCAGCATGCGAAAATCCGTCACGCGCAGCGTCACTTCGCCGGTCTTGGTCATAAACAGGCCGCCGCTGGCCTGGATAAAGTCGCCCAGGTCAAATGCTTCCACAAACAAGGCGTATTTCTCGGACAGGCTGTCGGCGCGCAGGTAAAGCTGCAGCCGGCCGGCTCCGTCTTCAATATGCGCGAAGGCCGCCTTGCCCATCACCCGGATGGCGCGCAGCCGGCCGGCCACCGTGTATAGGCCAGATGGGGCGTGCGTGTCGGCGGCCGGATCGGCCGCCACCCGCGCGGCGAATTCGGCCAGGGCCTGGGCGCTGGTGTGGCTGCGCTCAGCGCGGGGCGGGTAGGGGTCCATGCCCGCGGCGCGCAGGCGATCCAGCTTCTGCAGGCGGATTTTCTCAAGCTCGGAATATTCGCGCATAGCAGTTCCTTTGAGCGGGGCGTTCGTTTGAACGCTCCTGCGACAACACGCCGTCGTTTGTAACAAAAAACCCCGCAGGCTGGGCCGCGGGGTTTGGTTGAGAGCGATTGGGCTCAGCCGATCGCGACCACGCGGAACGAAATCGTTCCTGAAGGAGCGTTTACCTTGACGTCGTCGCCGACCTTGCGGCCCAGCAGCGCGCGCCCCAAGGGACTTTCGTTGGAAATGCGGCCGTCTTTGGGGTTGGCTTCAGCCGCGCCCACCAACTGGTAGATTTCGGGCTTGCCGCCGCCAGCTTCCTTAATCGTCACTTTGCTGCCCAGGTTTACCATGCCGTTCGAAGTATCGTTCTCCGCGATGATGACGGCGCTCGACAGCATGGATTCCAACGACAAGATTTTACCTTCGAGGAAGGCCTGCTCGTTCTTGGCATCTTCATATTCGGCGTTTTCAATGAGCTCGCCGTCTTCCTGAGCATTGTGCAGCCGCTCCGCCACTTGCGCGCGGCGCGTGGTGCGCAGGAAATTGAGTTCCTCCTCGAGCTTTTTCAAGCCATCTCGGGTGAGGAAGGTTTGGTCAGACATTGAAACCCCTTGCCTTTCAAACGTTCGTTCTATATAAAAGAAACCGCCCGATCGGAGCGATTTCGCAAAAACGCAAAAACTGAGAGCCGGCTCTCAGTTCGTTTCTTACCCGGCCGAATCTTAGCATAGGCCAGGTTCTTTGTAAAGCAAAGCCCCCTGTGGTCCGTTATGTAAGGTGCCAGATACGCTCGGCTGGGGCTTGCTGGCCCACGCGGCCGGTGAACTTTCGCACGGCCTCGTCCATGGCCTGACGGTTGGCCCAAAAGCTGCTCAATTGCGAGGCATAGCAGGCCATGGCCTCCACACGGGCGCTCAGATCTCCTTCGGCCAGGTAGATCAGCTCCGGCGCCAGTGTGCGGCCGTGCGGGCCCAGGTCGCCAGGCCCGCTCCAGCGGTCGCCTTCGTTGGCAACGTAGGGATAATCTTCATAGTAGGCGAACACGCCCCCGGCCACCTCTGCCGCGCGGCGCGTCAACTGGTGATCGACGTGCTGGCCAACGCCCAAGGGCACATACAGGTGATGCCGGCCGAAGCCGTGCAGAAGGGTGCTGAGCTTGGTGGCGGTGCGGCGGATGAGGCTGAGCTCGGACGGGTGTACATTGCCAAACAAGGCCGCCGAGCTGGCATACAGCGCCAAACCCGTCGCTGGGTTCAGCCGGTAGATGCAATCGGGAATATCCAGGTGCACCGCCTGGGCGCCCAGGCCGTCGAGCGCGGCCAAGTCTTCGCGCCGGCGTACGGCCACCACCTCGGGCGCGTGCGAATCGGGCTGCCAGCGTTGGTGCAGCGTTTGTGCAAATTCGGACAGCGGCCCAGGCGGCGGATCGGCCGTGCAAAATGTCACCACCACCACCCGCGCGCCGGCTTCAATCTGGCGGTGGATCATACCGCCGCAGGAATAAACGGCGTCATCGAGATGCGGTGAGAGGTAAATGTGGATGGTTGCGCTGCTGGGCATGACGTAAAGTATAGCAGACCCGGTTCTCGTCTCAGAGGCGCGTGATTGGGGGACCGGTGTTGGACGTAGAGTGGAACCAATTCCATAGTCCTGGCCTGCGCCAAAAGACCAAGCGGCAAATTTAGGGGCGGGGCCCAAAGTCCTGGCCTGCGCCAAAAGACTAAGCGGCAAGTTTAGGGGCGGGGCCCAACGGTCCAGGTGTGCACGTCCGCATGGCGGCTACCAGTGGTAAGATGAGCAAGTGCTGCTGCGCCATCAAGCTCATTGCGGCCCAAGTTCAGGCGGATGAAATGAATAGACCACCATCCAACGAAAAGCGCTTTCTGGTTTTTTCAATCCGCGGCGAATATTACAATCAGGTGCGCGATTGGATCGTTCAGGCCGACCAGGCAGTTTTTCGCCATCAGTTTGAGCGCCAGGGCTCCGTGATGGTTTCACGCTGGCATGGGAAACGTCATTTTGGCTCAGTCAATGCTTTGCCCCCCGCGGGTGAGGCCGAGCCATGGTATGGAGAGGTGGGCGGCGCTTACACGTATGCGTTTCGCCCTGCGGAAAATGGTGGCTGTGAAGTGACCGTTCGCAACGGCGCCCACGGTGGCTCTTTCTTTCCTCCCGAGCCCTATCCGCCGCTTCATTTACTCGTGCCTGAGGCACCCGAATTTGTCAGGACTGGGAACGGCCTGACAGATCCGGCGGGCGGCGGCTGGTTTAATTATGATGATCAGGCGCCTGCCCAGCGGATGTTCTTTCGACTGAGTCCCCAGTACGTGGCGATGTTAGCCGCCTGGTCGCGTTGGGGCGACCCGCTGCCGGCCTACACCTTTTTTTTCAATCCATCGAACGTTGGCATGGCCATAAGGGGGCGCCACATCACCAGCGGGGACGAGATAGACCTAACTAAGGATGTGGACTGGTAAAGCTTAGTGTCTCGAAGGGCTTTTGCAGTTAGGCGCTGAGCAACGCGTACGGTCTGAACCAAAATATGAGCAAAAGACAGCGCTCGGCGTCGATGGCGCTAAGTTCCTGTATAATAGCTGGGATTTGACCCAATAAACGCACGGGCCGCTAGCTCAATGGCAGAGCAGGTGCCTTTTAAGCACAAGGTTCAGGGTTCGAAACCCTGGCGGCTCACTAAGAGCCCGCTGAAAAGCGGGCTCTTCTAAACAAACAACGGTATCACTTCTCGCCCAAACAGGTCCACCCCATCCGTCTTGGGAAAATCGGCGAAGCGCAAGAGAAAATGCTCGACGCCCAGGTCGGCATAGCGCCTTAGCTGCGCCGCCACCTCCGCCGGCGTGCCCACCAGCGCGGCCTTCGGATCGTAGAAGGGATGCGCCTCCGCCAGTTGGCGGGCGGCCTCGGCCGTGGGCGCAATCGCCACGCAGTCGTTCATCCAGGTCTTCACCAGGCCGTCGTAGTCGCGACCCACCTCGCCGCAGTGGCCGCGCAGCACTCCCAGCACCTCCTCGTACCCGGTCAATCCGCCGCCACCATTCCACCAATCGGCATAGCGCGCCACCACGCGCAAGGTCAGTTGGCGCCCATTGCCGCCCAGCATCAAGGGCGGCGGATTCTTGCCCTTGGGCTCGCAAATGGCCTGGTCCACATGGTAGTGGCGGCCATGAAACGTGGCGCTGGGCTGGGTAAACATCAACCGGATGATCTGCGCCGCTTCGGCCAACTGCTGGATGCGCACCGCCGGCGGCGGGAAGTCATACCCATACGCCCGGTATTCATCCTCCTTCCAGCCGGCGCCCAGGCCCAGAACAAGACGCCCGCCGGAGAGCGCCTGGAACGTGGTTGCCATCTTGGCCAGCAGCGCCGGTGATCGATAGGACTGCGCCAGGACGATGTTGCCAAACATGTAATCTGGGTGCTGGCCGGCAAAATAGGCCAGCGTGGTCCAGGCCTCCAGGTTTTCCGTCGGCACCGGCACGCTGTTTGACCACGGCACAAAATGGTCCGAGACCCAGGCCGAAGCAAACCGCCCGCGCCCGGCCGCCAGCAGGCGGTTGGCCTGTTCCTGCAGCTGCGGAATTGAGCTGCCATCCAGTGAGAATTCTGGGATACGCACACCGAACTTGATCATGGCGTCAACTCCTCATGCACGTGATTAAAGACCCTGTTGCCACCCCGTGAGCATACTACGGGAACCGCGTCGTCGGGTCAACGAAATCCATCCACACGCCCCGCGCAACTGATGTGCGGACGCGCTGCGTGGTCCAATCAATCGAGCTTGACCGATAACACGAAGACTTTCTGTGCCAACGTTGAACTAAACATAATGTCGACAAGGCTCGTTTCGCAGCGGTTTCTTGCCAGGTGAGGCGGCCCAATGCCAGATAATCAGCCGTAACCGGCTTCCGAGCCGGCCTTACAGCCAAACGCTTGTGTAACTAATGCCGGCCGCCAGCGATGTAACCTATGTGCTGGGCGAGCGAGGTGTGGTATACCAAAAGCCTAATGGTCCCAGCCGATCCATCTGAGCCAATGCTTGTCCGGCGTGCCCAACAGCACGACCTGGACGCCATTAGCGAGCTCTATCGTCGCTATGTCGGGCAAATCTACCGATTCTGTCTGTTTCGCGTCTCCGATGAGGCAGAGGCACAGGATCTGACTGAGGATGTTTTCGTCAATATGCTGGAATCTCTGCCGGGCTATGCGGATCAAGGTGGCCCGTTTGTCGCCTGGCTCTATCGGATAGCGCACAACCGGGTGGTCGATCATTATCGCCGCCAGGCGCGCCGCCCGACGGATGAACTGACCGAAACTCTGCCGGACCAGACGCCTGGGCCTGACGCGCTGGCCGCCCAGAATGCGGACATTCAGGAATTGCGGCAGGCGCTTCCGCTGCTGAGCGAGGACTATCGCCTGGTGTTGCAGATGCGCTTTATCGAAGGTTATGACCTGGCACAGACTGCGCGGAACATGGGCAGAAGCGTCGGGGCCACTAAGGTGCTGCAGCATCGGGCGCTGCGCCAACTCGCCCGCCTGCTAAAACCATGAACACCGAAGATATTTTACAAAAGTGTCTGGACGAGGTGCTGGCCGGCCGGAAGACGCCGGCCGAATGCGCCCGCCATTATCCGCAACTCGAAGGGCTTGAGGCGGATTTGAATGCGGCCGTGGCGCTGCAGTCCATGCAGGCGCTAACACTGAGCCCGCTGGCCAGCCAGCGCCTGGAGGCCCGTCTTCGCCGGCGCGCTGGCGCCCTGGCGGCGGCCAGGCGGCCCGCGCGCCGGGCTGCCGGCCCTATCTGGTTCCCGCGTTGGGCCTGGGGGCCGGCGCTGGCTATGGCCTTACTGTTGACTGGCATTGGCACAACGGCCGCGGCCGGCGCCAGCAATCCGGGCGATCTACTTTACCGAGTCAAGCGCGTCGATGAGACCGTGCAGGTCTTCCTCAGTCCCGCCTCAGCGCGCGCCGACGTCTACGTTGGCTTGGCGCGCCGCCGCCTGGACGAGATCACCGTTGTGCTCCAGCGTCCACTGGTGGATGCCGGCACGCTCAATCGCCTGGACAACGACCTGACTATGCAAACCGCGCAGGCCTTTGCGGCCGTGGACCAGGCGCCAGTGGAGCGGCGGGCCGATATTCTGAATACCTTGGCCGAACTGACCGACCAACAGCAGGCAGTGCTGGCCGCCGTGGCGCAGGCCGCGCCGGCCGAGGCGCAAGCGGGCTTGCAGCAGGCCATACAAGCTTCGATTGACGGGCATGCCCGCGCGATTGACCGTCTGGGACAGGGGGCCGCCAATCACCAACCCACCGGCACGCCCACGCCCAGCGCCACGGCCTCGGTGACGCCAGCGGCAACCAGCACGTCGACCGAGACGCCGAGTGCGACACCGACCGCGACCGGAACCCCGACCGGCTCAGTGACAGAAACGTCTGATCTGACACATGTGCCGCCAGGCCAGACCAAAATCCCACCGGGCCAAACCAAGATTCCGCCCGGCAAAACTCAAGCCCCACCCGGCCAAACTAAGGTTCCGCCGGGCGAGACTAAGATTCCGCCTGGCCTGACGCACTTGCCGTCGAATGTGACCGATGGCCCGCCTGGCCAAACTCAAATCGCACCCGGCCAAACGAAAATACCGCCCGGTCACGACAAGACTCCCAAGCCAGCCCCACATGGGGGCCAGCGCATTCAGGCGCAATGAGCGTTCAAGTGCCGGACAGGCGCACATGATCGCGCGCAGCCTGCACCTGACGCTGTGGCTGGCGGCATCGCTCTGGTTGACAGCCTGCGGGGCCGGCGGCATTGGTCGGTCGTTGACAGCCACGCCTGCCGCAGCCGGGATTCTCGCCACGCCGGTGATGTTACGCTCCGGGACCTTCCAGGTAACCGTCACGGCCCCGGCCGACAACAGTGTGGTTAATGTGCCGCAGGTCATTGTGACCGGCCTGGCCCCGTCCGAAACCGTGCTGACCATCGATGACAGTCTGATTGTAGTCGATGCCACGGGCCAATTCTCTACCACTGTCCCGCTGCAAGAGGGACCGAATCAGCTCGACGTGCTGGCCAGCGACGCGGATGGCAACCAGGTAAGCACCAAGTTATTCGTCACCTACGATCCCACGCCTTGAGTGGACGCCAGCACTTATTACCCGCTGAGTATATTTTTTGGAGGTATTGCATGAAGAAGCTGCAGATCACAGTTGCGATTGCGCTCTTGATGGGCCTGCTTTTTACGGCCGCGAACGTGTTTGCCAGCCCGGCAAACCTTGAAAAGCCCCGGCAAACACCAGGGGCCAAGGCCACGGAAAAGGCCATCGCACGCGCCACGCAGGCGCCCGGCGGCGGGCACGCTAACAACGGGCAGGGCTCGCAGAATACGCCGGGCGCCAAAGCCACGGACCAGGCCGCCAAGGCCACGGAACGGGCCGCCAAGCACGAGACGACAGGCGTGGACAAGCCGAAGGGCCAGCGTCTGACCTACCATGGCACTGTGTCGGCGGTGGGCGGTGACAGCTTGACGCTCACGCTGGACGGCGGCGGCGCGCAGACCTTCGCGGTCAGCTCAACCACCCGCATTCACATCCCAACCCTGGGCGGCAGCGCCTCACTTTCCTCGGTAAATGTGGGCGTACAGGCACTGGTGCAGGTGTTGAAAAATGATGCCAGCTATACGGCGTTGTTTATCAAAGTGGTCCCGGGCAAACCGCAGCCGGTTCATCGGGTTGGCGTCGTCACAGCCTATACCCCCGGGGCCAGTATCACCGTCATGGACAAAGACGGCCAATCGTCCACCTTTCTGCTGACGCCTGACACTAAGATCTTGCCGCCAGATCGGGCCAGCCAGCTTGGGGTTGGATCGCGCGTGACGATCATCTCGCGCCGCGACGTGACCGGCGGGCCGCTGACGGCCCAGGGCATTGTGGTTCATCCGCAGGTGTCACTGGCGACAGCGACCGGCACCGAGAGCACCGCCACAGCCGCGGCCACGGAAACGGCCACCAGCACACCCATCTCAACGGACACGGCGGAGCCGACTGCCACCGCCACGGAGACAGCGACGCCTTGAGGCGGCTTACCGTACGGCAGGAATATAGCCGGTTTCTTCTCGGCGCGGTTGACGCGCCCGTGACGGGGGTGTGGAAGTTTCTCTCGCACCCCCGTCTTGATTGACGCCCAGCGCGGGACACTGCCTGGAGGATGCGGACTGGGTCGGCTATTCAGACGTGCGGCCTGCGCTCAGAATGCCGTTCAGAAGATCGGGCTAGACTCCCGTCGCCGGATCAACCGGCGCCAGATTGCCCAGGCTGACCGCGGGGGCCGGCCGGCGGGCTTCCAGCA
Source organism: Anaerolineales bacterium (assembly GCA_043734225.1). GTDB lineage: Bacteria > Chloroflexota > Anaerolineae > Anaerolineales > UBA6663 > JAYTFQ01. Next base: position 16,193 of record JAYTFQ010000883.1, read on the forward strand.
GCGAGCGCGCGACAGCGCGCAGCGCCTTGCGCCGCTGCCGGTGAAAGGTGCCCTCCGACACGTACAGCTGGCTCATGATGTCGCGGTTGGGAACATCTTCCACATAGGCATCATGTAGGATGATATAGCTGTGCCACTCGCGCGGCGGGATGCCCGTTGGCCGGGTTAGGGCCGGCCGCAAGCTATCAATCGCCTGCAGCAGATTGTTGCGCACCGCTTTGCCGCGCTCAATATGGGTGGCGCCCCCAATCATTAACTCGTTCACCAGCCCCGATTGGCCGAGCAGTATGTAATCGGACAGGTGCTGCAGGCAATACTCCACGTTCTGCTCGAAGCTGCGATCCAATTGTGTTTCCATCGCCGCGATCAGATCCTGCGCCCCGGCCTCCAAGCCCACCGCGCGGGTTTCCACTTCCGCGGTCAGGCTCAGCAATTGGTCACGGCCTTGGGCCTGGCGCGCTTCGGTCAACAGCAGTTGGCCAATGGCGTCGGCGGCCTCCACCAGCAGGTCAAGGTCCTCTTCGCGGTACGCCTCCCGGTTGGCGCGCGCGCCCAGCCCAATCGCCCCCAGTTGTTCGTTGTTGGCCTGCGCCGGCGCCAGCCAGGCAACCTGTGCCAGTTGCCCGCCGCCTGGCTGCAGCTCGTCGGCGTTTAAGGACGCCGCCTCCAGTTGCTCCGCAATCGGCAGCGAGCGCACCGTGGCCAGGATGGCATAATGCCCGCCTTGTTTGACGGCCACAAACCCGCCGTTGGCCTGCAGGGTGCGCACCAGGCTGTTCAGGGCGGTTTGCAAGTTGGCCGACAGCGCTTCGGGTCCAGACACGTCGCGCGCCAGTTTGCGCAGATGGTGGCGCAATTTGCTGTCCTGCCGGTGCACCAGGCGATCCAGCCACTCGCGCGCCAGATCATATACCGAGTGGGTAAACACCGCGATCGAGGTCATCAGCGCGGTTTGCCCAGCGCTCAGCCCGGCCCGGTCGGCCAGGAAGGCGTACACCGCCATGATCGAAATAATGGCCACGGCCGATACGGGCAGGTCCTGCAGGGTCGTGCGGCGTTCCACAAAAGCCTGATGGCGCGCCACGGCTAACGCCAGCATCAACATCGCCACGATGACCAGCCAATCCAGGCCCAGCCGCGGCAGATAGAAGCCGAACAGGTACGACACTGCCCCATACGACATGGACAGCGCGCCGAACAACGCGGCAAGCCACACGGCCCGGAAATTCGGGCCGATGCCGAAGCGCGTCCCCAGCCGAAAGTTCACCAGCGTGGCGATGGCCGCCGGCAGCAGCATCAGCGCGTTGCCGAACCCAAACAGGCTGGGCTGCGACAGGCCAACGGTCAGGCCGGGTCCGGGGCCGCTAATGCCGCCAATGGGCAGAAACAAAACGATCGCGGTGACCAGGCCGATGCCGTAGATGCCCCAGGCCGTCCAACGCAATCGGCGCTGCAAGGGGAGCGGCAGCCACCAATAGGTCAGGTTGTACCAGACCACAACCGACACCAGAAACGCGGCCAGATACCAGGTGGCGTGGCTGTTGCCCCGGTCGTGCAGACTGATGTAGCCTTCGGCGAAGGTCAACGACAGCGCGAAGAGAATCAACACCGCGCGCAGCGTGGTGCGGCTGCGGAACCCGCGGCTGAGCAGATAGCCGGCCAGCCACAGCGTTGTGCACAGCCCCAGAAAATCCGTGGCAGAGGTCAGCCCTTCAAGCGTCAAAGCATTCTCCCCTGGCGTCCGGCGCGCTGCCGCGGCCGCGGCCGTGCGCGCAGCGTCGCCGCTCCAATTGGGTGCACAAGCCTTCGCGGCGCAGATCAGGCGCCGGCGTTGGCAGCCGGATCGGCGCGCGTCACACCATCGTGGTCGCTCACCGTCTTGGGGCGCTTGTTTTCCAGCAGCGCCTGGGCCACCGCTTTCAGCGCCTTCTTCCGCTCGCGGTTAAAGGTGCCTTCAGACACATATAGTCTGGCCATGATGTCACGGTTGGGAACATCCTCGACGTAGGCCTCGTACAGTACCGTGTACTGATACCACTCGCGCGGCGGCGTGCCGCTGGGTGCGGCGCTGGTCGGCTTCAAGCTCTCAATCCCGCGCACCAGCGCCTCCCGCACCGCCCGGCCGCGCTCCAAGTGAGTCGCGCCGCTGATCAGCAATTCTTCTGCCAGGCCTGATTGGCCCAGCAAAGACGTGTCAGACAGGTGCTGCAAACTGTGTTCGACCATGCGCTCAAACTTGTCGCTCGTGGGCGTTTCCATGGCGCGCATCAGGTTGTGGACCGAGGACTGCCGGGTCACTTCCCCCTCTTCCATCACCCGTACCATCTTAATCAGATCCTGCTCCTGCTGGTCCCGCAGCGCCTCGGCCCGCAGCAGTTGGCCGACCGTATCGGCCGCTTCGGCCAACAGGTCCAGATCCTCATCGCGATAGGTGCCGCGATTGACGCGCGGGCCCAACCCAATGGCGCCCAGTTGCTCATTATTGGCGCGGGCCGGGGCCAGCCAGGCTGTATTTTCGAGTTGGGTGTCTTGGCCGGGGCGTAGGTCATCCGCCGCCAGCGCGGCCGGTTCGAGTTGCTGGCCCACCGGCAGCGCGTGCACCGAGGCCAACACGGAGTAATGCTCGCCTTGCCGGACGGCCACAAACCCGCCGCTGGCTTGCAGGGTGCGCACCAGGCTGTTCAAGGCGTTTTGCAAGTTCTCCACCACGATGTCCGGGCCGCCGACGTCGCGCGCCAGCCGGCGCAGTTGGCGCCGCAGCTCGCTCTCCTGCCGGTGCACCCACCGGTCCAGCACCTCGCGCGCCAGGTCATAAATCGAATGGGTGAACACGGCGAGCGCGGTCACCAAGGCGGTTTGAGCCGCGCTGAAACCCGCTCGCTGCGTGCCGAAGGCATAGAACGCCATGATGACCACTATCGCCAGGACCGACACCGGCAGGTCCTGCAGGGTGGTGCGGCGCTCCACAAACGCCTGGTGCCGCGCCACCGCCAGCCCCAGCAGGATCAACGCTGCCAGCACCAACCAATCCACACCCAGCCGCGGCAGGTTGTTGCCGATGGCAAACGACACCACCCCATACACCATCGCCGCTGCTCCCAGCACGGTGGCGAACCACAAGGCGTTCGAATCACTGCTCAACCCGGCGCGGCTGCCCATGCGGAAATTGAAGATCGTGGTGGCAGCCGCCAGCAGCAAAAAGACGGCATTGGCGACGATAAACCCCATCTGCAGCCAATAGGCGGTGCTGTTCGCGGCAGCGAGTTTGTCAGCGTTGGCCAGTGTCAGCCCGGGGCCGGTGCCACTGAGACCGGTAGCGGGCAGCAGCGCCACCATGATCGTGGCTAGGCCGAGCACGTACACGGCCCAGGCCAGGACGCGCTGGCGCTGTTGGGCCGTGGCTGGCAGCCATTGGTAGGTGAGATTGAACCAGACCAGCGCCGCCGCCAGATTGGCGGCGACATACCAGGCGTAGTGGCTTTTTTCGGGTTCGTGCAGGCTGATATAGCCTTCGATGAAGCTACCGGAGAGCAGGAGCAGGAGGAGGACGCTGCGCAGGGTGGTGGGGCTGCGGAACCCGCGGCTGAAAAGGTAGCCGGCCAGCCAGAGCGCGGTGCATAGGCCCAGAAAATCCGTGAGCGAAGTCAATCCAAACAGCAACATCTGGGTTGTGGCCTCCACCCTTTGCTCAGGCCCTTCAGCAGCCTGGCCGCCCGGCCCTTGTGTGCCGTAAAGTATGAATGGGCAGGTCAGCGGATGCGCTGGCAAGTGAGCAGCCAACGCTTCAGGCGGACGAGCCACCTGCCAACTGCCGAGCCCCTGCTAGGCGTTCAATTTCCAGCCTAAATATTGAGTTGGTCAGTATAGCACCTAATTTTGCGCCAGGTAGCGCTCCGTCGCGCTGAATACAGGCCGATGACCGAGCCCTGGCGCTCCAGTTGGCCAATGGGACTCAATTGACAGTCTTTGGCACTCGCCGGTCTGGCTTTGACATGCCTCGGCGTGCATGCTGGACCTGGCCTCACAACAGACATCCAAACGGTCATGCTACGTTCACGCAACCACAAAAGGAGGGTGTCATGTCGCGCTTTTGCAACCGCACTGACGTTCACTTGCTGCGCACGCCTGCCCAATTCGCCGCTGGCGCGCCTCAACCCTTTGCTCCGCGCACTGCTGGCCCGCGCCCGCTGCCCGATCATTGGCCCGGCCCGCGCGGCTTGCCAGTGCTGGGTAGTTTGCCGCAAATGTGGCGCAACCCGCTGCGCATGTTTTTGGCCGCCAGCCAGCGTTATGGCGATCTCTTTCAGTTCAAGCTCGGCCCGCGGTCTTACTTCTTCGTCAGCGATCCCCAGGGCATCCAACGCATCCTGGTAGCGCAGCAGCGCAACTACGCCCATTGGCCGCGCGATAACCGGAATTTCCGGGCGCTGCTCGGCCATGGCTTGCTGACGAGCGAGGGCGAAACCTGGCGCCGGCACCGGACGCTGGCGCAGCCCGCCTTTCACCACCAGCGCCTGGCTGGCCTGCTGGACACGGTCTGCGGCGCCACCGCTGAGGTGGCGGCCCGCTGGGATCACGCCGCCCGCACCGGCCAGCTGATCGACATCGGGGCCGAAATGGGTCGGCTGACACTGGCCATCGTCACGCGCGCGCTCTATGGTCAGGAAGCCGGTGATCAGGCCGATTTCATCGGCCAGGCGCTGTCTGGCGCCATCCGCCACATTGCCCACGGGTTAATGCTGCCATTTGAATTGCCCGAGTTGGCCAATCGCCGATTCCTGGCCACGGTGCAGGCGCTCGATCGAGTGGTCTACGACGTCATCCAAAACCGGCAGCGCGACCCGCGTGAGCATAATGACTTGCTGGCGATGCTGATGGATGCCCGCGACGAAACCGGCGCGGGCTTGAGCGCGCGGGAGCTGCGGGATGAAGTGCTGACCTTTCTGCTGGCCGGCCACGAAACCAGCGCCCTGGGGTTGACCTGGGCCTGGTATTTGCTGGCCCAGCATCCCACGGCCGAGCACCGCCTGCAGGCCGAAGCTGCCCAGGTGTTGGGCGGGCGCGCGCCGGACTACGCTGACCTGGCTCGCTTGCCCTTTACCCACAGTGTGATTCAAGAAACGCTCCGGCTCTACCCACCGGCGGGGACCATGGCTCGCGTCGCGCTGGCCGAGGATGAGATCAGCGGTTGGCCCGTGCCGGCCGGTGCGGTGATATTCTTTAGCCCCTATGTCACCCAACGGCTGCCCGCGCACTGGCCGGAACCGGAAGTCTTTGCCCCGGAGCGCTTCTCGGCAGAGGCGCCCGCGCTGCGGCCTCGCTACGCTTACTTTCCCTTCGGCGGCGGACCGCGCCAGTGCATCGGCAAGAATTTCGCGCTGATGGAGATGCAGGTCGTGCTGGCATCGTTGGCCCAGCGCTTTCGCTTGATGCCCTGGCCAGGAGATACCCCCGACCCGCAGCCGGCCATGGACATGTACCCGCGCCGGCCGTTGCGCATGCGGGTGCTGGCCAGGCGCCAGGAGTAGCCCGTTCACGGGCGCAGATTGCACTGCCAAAGCAGTTTTGAACATCAACGTTATGTAGCCGTTAATCTCGCGTCCCGCAGCTACGAACAAGGCAGTGTGCCGGCTGGAAGTGGCCGCGGCCACATTGGCGGTTTTTGGCGGTTTCCAGTTTGATTTTGGCGGCCGTTTGGGTTTATCCTAGACTTGTGGCAGCATGAATCTGGCTCCGCGGCTGCCACCCGCGCGCACACACGGTCAAAAAGGTTGAATGGGTTCCCGCGCGGCTTAGCGCCGGCCCACGGCCGTAAAATCGCGCGCGCTGCCACTAGGCAACCGGTGCCCCCGAGCCAGGAAAGGTGCGATATGAACCGCTGGAGTGTTCGCCGCCGGATCGGTGTGGCGCTGCTGGCCGTGCTCGCGCTGGTCGTAGTCGTGGTCGGTTTCCTGGCCATTGTGCCGCCCAACATCGGCGTCATCGCCTCGCGCCCGCACCCGGCCGCCAGCTATGACGAAGCCGTGCAGCGCGTCCAGGCCGTCCAGGCGCAAGAAAGCTCGGGCTACAATCCGCTCTGCCAGGCCCAGTTGCTCACCCATGGCCAAAAGACCGCCCACATTATTGCTTTCATCCATGGCTACACCAACTGCCCGCACCAATTTTTGCCGCTAGGCCAAAAGTTCTACGATCTGGGCTATAACGTCTTGCTGGTTCCCATGCCCTATCACGGCCTGGCCGACCTGTTGAACACCGAGCTCTCCAAGTTCACCGCCGAGGAGATGGCCGCCTACGCCGACGAGTTGGTGGACATCTCCCGCGGGCTGGGCGACCACGTTACCCTGGCCGGGCTGTCGCAGGGTGGGGTGGTCGTCGGCTGGGCGGCCCAGACCCGCTCCGACCTGGACCAGGCCGTGCTGATCGCGCCCGGCTTCGGGTTGAAGCTCATTCCCACGCCGCTGACCGTTTTGGCCGCCAACGCGGTACTGCTGGCGCCGGATTCGTACCAATGGTGGGACCCGCTGCATGACCCCAAATCGCCCGCGCCCACGCTCAGCCCGGTTGGGGTTCAGGGCTACCCGCGTTATTCGCTGCACGGGCTGGCGCAGCAGTTGCGGCTCGGCTTCGCCACCGAGGCCCTGGCCCAGCGCGCGGCGCCCGCGGCAAAATCGATCCTGCTGGTCACCAATGCCAATGACCTGGCCGTGGAAAACAGCGTCGCCGACCGGGTGGCCGGCGAATGGACCGCCCACGGCGGCAACGTCACCATCTATGACTTTCCGGCCAACCTGAACCTGTACCACGACCTCATCAGCCCAGAGCAATCCCTGCAGCGCATCGATATCGTGTATCCCAAGCTGATCGAGTTGATCAACGTGCCGTAAGGACCGTTTGGGAGTATGGATGAGCTTGGTCCCACACTCCCATACTCCCATACCCTGATTTATGACCTGGCCATTCCTTCTCGCCGCTGCCCTTCTGGTGCTCATCGTCGCTAAGGTCGTGCTTTCCCGCCGGCGGCCGAATATCGGCGTTCTGGCTTCGCATCCGCGTCCCGCGGCGGACTATGCCGACGCCCTCCAGCGCGTCACGGCCCGGCGCGCCCTGGAAGAAGGCCGCTATAACCTACTGTGTCACACGCAGCTGCTGACGCACGGCCAGAAGACGGCCCGCGCCATCGCCTTCATCCACGGTTACACCAACTGCCCGAACCAGTTCCTCATGCTGGGGCAGCAGTTCCACGACTTGGGCTACAACGTCCTGTTGGTGCCCATGCCCCGCCACGGCCTAGCCGATTTTATGACCAATGAACCTTCGCGGCTGACCGCCGAAGAGATGACGGCTTACGCCGACGATGTGGTCGACATTGCCCGCGGCCTGGGGGAGCGCGTCACTCTGGCCGGTCTGTCGCAGGGCGGCGTGCTGGCGGGCTGGGCGGCGCAGACCCGCGCCGATCTGGACCAGGCCGTGCTACTGGCGCCCGGCTTTGGGCTGAAGCTGGTGCCTACGCCGCTGACGGTCTTCACGGTGAACGTGGCGCTGGCGCTGCCGGAGGTTTACCTGTGGTGGGACAGCCTGGTGCGCTTCAATCGGGCGCCGCCGGCCCCGCCTGGCCCAGACGAGGTGCAGGGTTACCCGCGCTTCTCCGTCCATGGCCTGGCGCAGCAGCTGCG
>JAYTFQ010000884.1:0-5223 GCA_043734225.1 Anaerolineales bacterium
GGGCGCCTCATTCGAGGCGATCTTCCGCGCCCTATCTTACCTGGCGCTGCCGCTGGCGGGCATCAGCATGTACGTGCTGGCCCAACGCTATGTCTCGCGGCCGGCGGCCTTTGTCGCTGGGCTGGCCTACCTCTTCGCGCCCTATCTGCTGTTTGATGCCATTCAGCGCGGCGCGCTGCCGGAAACGCTGGCCCTGGCCCTGCTGCCGCTGGGGCTGGCCGCGGTGGCCGAAGCCGCCCGCCAGCCGACTGCCCGCAGCGTGGCCCCGGCCGCCCTGCTTTTGGCGGTGATGATGAGCCTGCACAACCTGGTGCCGCTCTTCACGGTTCCGCTGGCGCTGCTGGTGGCCGGCCTGGAGCGGCTGGATGGCGTGGCCGAATGGAACTGGCGCGCGTGTGCCGCCGCCGCGTGGCGCGGCCTTTTCCCGGCCGGCCTGGCCATCGCCATCGCCATCGGCGCAACAACCTACATCTGGCTGCCGGCCATCATTGAAGTGCGCCAAACCCTCAATGGCCAAACCCTGCCGCCGGCTTCGCCCGAGCTGCCGCTGGGCACGCGCTATTATGAGAACATCATTCCGGTGGTGGATTTGGCCCGCTGGCCGTTTGAGCCAGGCGACCCGAGCTTGCTGAACGCGCCCGTTTCGCGCAGCCTGGGCCTTATCCCTGCGCTGTTGGCGGGCCTGACGCTGCTCAGTTTGTTCCGCCCATCCGCCGCCAGGCGCTGGCCGGTCATCGCCGGCCTGGGCGTCGCCGGCCTGGTCAGCCTGTTCTTGTCCAGCGAGCTCTCGCACTGGCTGTGGGATCACTCGCGGACGCTCCAGATTGTCCAACTGCCTTTTCGCTTTCTAGGCCCAGCCAGCCTGTCCACCGCTTTGCTGTGCGGCCTGTTCGTGGAGTTGACCGCCCAGCGGCTGCCTCACGGTTGGGTGCGCTGGACCATTGTCGGCGCCGCCACGGCCATTGCCGTCTGCGGCTGGCCCTGGCTTTACCCGCAGTACTGCGACCTGCCGCCCATCAATACGCCCGCGGCCATTGCCCAGCCGTGGGCGGGCAGCAGTTGGGCCTATGAGCCGGCCGGCGAGCTGCTGCCCGAATGGGTGCAGACGCTGCCGCCCCCGAATGCGCTCACCGACCAATACAAAGCCGGCCAGCCGGTCAATCGGCTCGTCTGGCCGGCTGGTCAAGTCACGCTGCTGGATTGGCAAACCCGCCGAGCCGACGATCGTTATACGCTGGCTGCCACCCAGCCGGTGACGGTCACGTACCAAAGTTTCTACTTTCCCGGTTGGCAAGCCAGCCTGGATGGCAATCCGATTCCCATGGAGGCCTCGTCGCCCAGCGGCCTGATGGTCATGCAGCTCCCTGCCGGTCAACATAGGCTGCGCGTGTCCTTTCAACTGACGCCGCTGCGTGCCGGCGCGCTGATTGTTTCGGTGGTGGGCGGCCTGGCCTGGCTGGTGGTGCTGGCGGCCGGTTGGCGCACGTCGCCTTTCCCGCGCCTGGCCATGGCGGGCCGCCTGCAAACGCCCGGGGGCGCTGAGGGCTGGCTGCTGACAGCCATTCCGCTGGTTCTGTTCGGTTTGTATTTTGGGGTGGTCACCCGCGCCAGTTCGCCGATCCGGGTCGAGCGGCTGAATGGCGACACGCTCTCGCACGTGCCGCATCCAGCTGGTATCAGCTTTGAAGGTGAGGTGCGCTATCTGGGTTACGCGGCGCCGGCCCAGGTGCCCGCCGACCAGGACATCAACCTGGTGCAATACTGGAAGGCGGAACACCCGCTCGGCGTGTCCTATGCCTTCGCGGCGCGCGTGGCGGATGACGCCGGGCACGACTGGGGCGCAAAACCGGCGCGCCCGTTCGGCTATGTGTCCTATCCGACCACCGAAAGCTGGCCCACCAACCGCTACCTGCGGGATGCCTTCACGCTGCATCTTTTGCCGGGCGCCCCGCCCGGCCGCTATTGGTTGGAGGTCAATGTCTTCCGCACCGCCGACTCGCTCCAACTGGTGCCGGCGGCCGGCACGCCCACCTCGCCCGACCCCGCCTGGGCGCGAGTAGGACAAATCGAGGTCCAGCCGCCCGGGGCAACGGCCATACCGGTTGACCCAAGCGTGGATGTATTAAGGTCAACCCCGCTGGGCAACGGGCTGACGCTGGCCGGTTGGTCGCTGCCGGGTGACCAGGTTAAGCCGGGCGACATGGCCCGCGTGACGCTGCTGTGGCAGGCCAGCCAACCGCAGGCCAGCGGCCTGCAACTGGCCGCGAGCTTGATCGACGGCGCCGGCCAGTCACTGGCGCAGTTTCCGATCACGCCCGGCGGCGCTTTCTACCCGCTTACCGGCTGGCCCAGCCCGGCCCTGGTGCGTGACCAACTGGAATGGCGTGTGCCCAACCAGTTGGCCAGCGGCAGCTATCGGCTGGTGGTCCAGAGCCAACAGGCCGCGGCCGACCTGGGACATTTGCAGGTGAATGCGCCCGCGCATCAATTCACCGTCCCGAATGCCGGCGTGGTGGTTGATCACAGCCTCGGCTTCGCGCGCCTGGCCGGCTTCACGCTCTCGGCCAGCCAGGCCCGGCCGGGGGACACGCTGTCCGTGACGCTGGTGTGGCAATCGCTGACCGACACCTCGGATGCCGACCGGGTGTTCGTCCATCTGCGCGATGCCGTCGGCCAACCCATCGCCCAATCCGACGCGGCGCCGGCCGCATGGCAGCGGCCCACCACCGGCTGGCTGCCGGGTGAATACATCACCGACCTGCACAGCTTGACCGTGCCGCCCGGCACGCCCAGCCAAACCTACGCGCTTGTGGCCGGCCTCTATAATCCGGCCACCGGGGTCCGCGTCGGCGAGGTGAACCTGGCGAGCGTGACAGTGCCGTAGCTGGTCAAAGCGGCGCAAAAGTCTTCTTGAAGCTAAACGCCTCCGCCGTCTCCCCGTGCTCTTGCAGCAGCGCCAGCCGCGCCTTGGCCTCCGCCACCGTGGGGATGTGCCCGGCCGGCACCCACCACAGCGCCATAAACGGCCGCTCAAACTTCTCGAACCAATCCTTGCGCCGGCTGATCAACTGCGAATGGGCGCTGCGGTAAACATATTGGCGCAGGTCGTCGAGCGTCACCCACACCGACATGTTAAACAAAATCCAGTCGTCGTCATATGGCCGCACGGCGGTGGCATTGCCCTCGGCGGTCTGGAAGCGCCACACAAAACCTGGGCTGGCGTCGGCCAGGGCGTTGATCTCGTCCAGCCGGGCCATGAACCCCGCCATCAGCGGCCCATCCAGTGGGCCAAGCGCGCGGCCGATGTTGACCTGCGCCAAATGGAAATCCGCCATGACCATTTCTCCGTGGCCGGGGCGTTCAGTTGAACGCCCCTACTTATTGCCCACCAGGGCGGTGGTCACGCCCAGCGCGAGATACACGCCGCCGGCGAAATACTTCTGCCCGGTCTGCACGCGGCGGTTGTTCTTGAGCAGCCCGCCGGCGCTGCTGGCCAGCAGCACATACAGGCTGTTGGTGCACACGCCCATCGACACGAACAGCGCGCCCAGCAGCAGGATTTGCAGCGTCACCGCGCCGTGGGCGGGGTTCACAAACTGCGGCAGGAAGGCCAGGAAGAACAGCGCCGTTTTGGGGTTGAGCACCGCCACCGCCAGCCCCTGCCGGAAGATGTTGCGCAGCGGCTGCGGCCGGATCACCCGGTCGCCGGGCAGCGCCTTGTCACGCGCCAGCAGCGTGCGCAGGCCCAGAAAGATCAGGTAAGCCGCCCCGGCATACTTCACCACCTCAAACGCCAGCGCCGACGACAGCAGCAGCGCCGACAGCCCGGCCGCCGCCGCCAGCACATGGCAGCAATCGCCCACCCCGGCCGCCGCCACCGAGGCCAGCCCGCCGCGGCGGCCTTGCTCCAGGCTGCGCGCGACAGTGAACAGCACCACCGGCCCCGGCACCAGCAGCAGCGCCAGCCCGGCCAGGGCGAACAACAAAAGTGTGTTGGGTGCGATCATCGTTTCCCTTTCGATAGACCGGCGCGCGCGCCCATCTGGGCCAGGCGCGGGCCAGCGGCTCCCGGGCTACAGCTCGTGCGCGCTCAATTTCGCGCCGATCACCTGGCACAGCAGTTCGATGTTCGGAATGGCGGACACACGCGCCGCGTGCGTTTTCCCGTCGCTCAGCGTCACCTGAAACTGGCCGGCTTTCACCTGGACCTCCGCGATGGCGTTCCAGGCGAAAAGCTTTCCGTCGAGCTGCAGGCCGTTCTGGCGCTGGACCGTCACCACGCCGAACGTCAGGGCCTCATCAGCCTGGTAGCGCTGCGCCAGCGCCGGCCCCAGCCGCGCAAAGACCTCGTGCTTGATGGCCGCCGCCTCGGCGCTCACGTTCGACAGCCCGCCATCCAGGATCACTTTGTCGCCCTTGGTGTTGGTCAGCGTGAACTCGCGCGTCATCGAAACAATCCCGTTCGAGTCGGCGGCGCTGCGCGAGATGTGCGACTGAATGACGGCGACCTCGTCCCAGCGCCAGGTGTGGATGTCTTTGCCGCCGGCCCGATAGGCGAAGCCATCCCGATAGCGCACCAGCTCGTGCGCGCGCGGCGTGCCGAAATTGGGCAGGATGCCGGTCCAGTCGTACTTTTGCGCGGCCACGGCCGGCCCCAGGCCGGTCACCGTCTCAAAACCCGCCGGCACCGGCGCGCCGCCTGCGGGCCTCCCGCCGCTCCAGGCCGGCTGGGGCGGTTGGTCATCGCGCGCTTCGCCGCCCTGGCCTGACTGGTTGTGGGACCGGTCGCGCTGCGATTGCTCGTACGCCGCCCGAATGGCCGGCGGCATGGACTCGAGGCTGGCGTAAGCGGTGCCTTTGAAGTGAATGGGTTGATTCATTGAGTGCTCCGTGTGATCTCAGCCGTGTGCCGGCGGCCCGCTATCTGTTCAGGCCTTGCCCACCGCACACCATTGGCGCGATTTAAGGTCGCGGCCGCTCTCCCTCCCCACTCCGCTTCGCTTCGGGGGATGCTTCGCGATCACACCTGCCCAGAACACCAGGTGCTGGGTCCCCCCGGCCCCCATTTCACTCCCCTGCGCTTCGCTCCGGGGACCTACGGCCGTGATTTTGCTAGGCGAAATCAGGGAAGGGGGAGCAAGGCAGGGGGTTTTAGGTCATGGGCGCGTGGCCAGCCACGCGCCTATACTCCCGCACCCCCCCCCCCCCACACACCCAAACCCA
>JAYTFQ010000885.1:0-4835 GCA_043734225.1 Anaerolineales bacterium
AAGTCGGACAAAGAAGGGAAGCCGTTTGCGGATGATGGCACAATCGATTACTCTCGCCCCACTCATTTTGGCACCAGACCTTTTTGCAGTGGAGTCATCCTTGATTTCCTCGATCACGTCTTGCTCTTGCATACCAGCGACGGCAGCACGCGCCGCCTGGGCTTGTACCCGCGCTCGGTGGCGGATTTCTACCACGAGCTCACCGCGACCCTGAACGAGATGGACCTGGCCGTGCGGCGGCCGATTTGGGAAAGTGGGATCGCGCGGCGCTTGAACGCCAACCAGCAGCCGCGCCTGCGATAAGGAGCGATTAGCGATGGCTGAAACCTGCACACACCTGGATCAAATCCGGGATGTTGGCCCCAACACGCATGGCTGTGAGGAGTGTCTGAAGACCGGCGACACCTGGATGCACCTGCGCCTGTGCCTGATCTGCGGGCACGTGGGCTGCTGCGACCAATCGAAGGGCAAGCACGCCACCAAGCACTTTCACGCCACCCAGCACCCGCTCATCCGCTCGCTGGAGCGTGGCGAGGACTGGATGTGGTGCTTTGCCGACGAAGTTTTTATCGAATAGAACCGAACCCGGCAATCGCTGAGAAGCCTGAAAACAATGTGAGCCGCAGGCGGTCAATTTCATCGACTGCCCATGGCTCGCTTTGTTTGTGGCTATGATAGACTCGCCGACGCGTGCTTTCAGTTCACCTTCTTGGTCTTCCCAATATTACATTCGACGGCCAACTCCTGCACTTGCCGCGCCGTAAGAACCGCGCGGGCTGGCCGAACACCGGCGCACTTACGCGCTGACCGCGTAGTCTCGCTTCACGACCTCGGCCAGGCTCGAGAGCGATATCGACGGGTAGTGGCGCTGGAACTCGGAGGCGTCAAAGGTCATGTCGTGCGTGTCCATCACAATGCTGGCCTGGATTTTACGCGCCAGCGAGGGGTTAACCGGACGCATGAGCACCGACATCAGGCGCAGCACGGGCAACGGCACGTGACTCACGCTGCCAGCCTTCCCGCTCTCTGCCTGGAAGGTCTGCGCGAACTGCCGAAAGGTGATGTTTTGCGGGCCGCCGATCTCCACCACCGCCCCCCGCGGTGCCGGGTCGACGACGGCCAGCTCGACGCAACGGGCCACGTCGGTAGCGGACACAAAATTAATCGGGTTGGCGCCGCGCCCGAAGAGGCGCGTGCGGCCGGTCTTGACCAGCGGCGCGCCAATGATCTCGGCCCACAGCTCCATGAACGCCGACGGCCGGATGATGGTCCACGCCAGCGCGCTGGCCCGCAGGTCCTGCTCGGCCCGGTATTTCATGCGAAAGAGCTCGATGGGGTGGTCGGGACCGGCCTGCAGAATTGAGAGCAGGATGAAATGCTCGGCGCCGCCGCGGCCGGCGGCCTGGATCAGGTTGCGGTTGCCCTGCCAGTCGACCGTGCGTGGGCTGACCCCCGCCCCCGCAAATCCGTGCATGGCCGAAACGACAGTGTGCGCGCCGGCCGCGGCCCACTCGACCGTGGCGGCGTCGCGCACATCGCCGAGCGCGATTTCGACCAACTCGGGAAACCGTGACCGCAGCAGCTGGGCGTGGGCTGGGTCGCGCGTCAAAATTCGCACCGCCAGGCCGCGGCCTGCCAGCCGGCAGACGACTTGCTGCCCCATCCGCCCGGTGCCACCGGCAATGAGAATCATGCCCACCCGGTCTTAGTGGGCCGGAAGGCCATCTACGAACACGATCTGCGAGTCCGCGTTCTCGACTCGCAGAGGCTTGATTTGACGATACTCATCGGAGGCATACCATCGCTTGGCATGCTCGAGCGAAGGAAATTCGACAACGGCAACGTATCCGGGCCGCCAGTCTCCTTCAGCCACTTCGACCTGTCCCCCGCGAGCGAGGTAGCGTCCCTCATACTTCTGAATGGTCGAGGCGACTTGACGACCGTACTCCTGCGCCTTCTCCGCGTTTGTGAAGCGGACATTCGTAATCAGATAGGCTGGCATCGAATTCTCCTTTACACTGCGCTTCGCCCTAGGCGTGTCGCTAAGCGCTGGCGCCGCCCGCGACGCTTTGCCGAACGGCTGCGTTCGTACCGGCGCCTGCTCCCGCGTCTTGCACGGGTTCCATGTACAGCCGCACCCACTTGACCTGCCCGTGCTGCACGCCCTGAATGGTGACACCCCGCTGCCAGAAGCGGGCGCCGTCGCGGCGCGTGCCGGTCCATTCCCACTCAGCCCAGACGGTATCGCCCTCGGTTGCGGCGCCGAGCAGCGCGGCCTGGATATCGGGCACGCCAGCAAAGATCTAGGTCCAGTTCTGGCGCATTTGGGCCGTGCCGCCGAAGCTCCGGTCCAGGTGGGCGGGAAACTGGCTCTGATAGTCCGGCTGGAAGCACTCGGTCAGCGCCTCCAGGCTGTGCTGATTGATGGCCTGCTGGATATGCCGGACACACTCGATTGGGGCAGAGGCCGCCTGCGTTGCCAAAGCCTGCTCGTCCATGGCTGCTGTCTCCTTGTCGCCGGCCGTATTTGCGTTCTGGAGGATATATACGATATAATATTTCAATATTCAATATAAGTCAATACTATTCAATAGAATGAGCATCGCCAAGCGCAAGCGCACCTACAACTCGCCGCGACGCCAGGACCAGGCGCTGGCGACCCGCCGCAACATCTTGCAGGCCGCGCGGCGGCTGTTTGCGGAGCAGGGCTACACCACCACCACACTGGCGGCCATCGCCCTGGCGGCGGGCGTTTCGGTGCCAACCGTGACGGCGGTGTATGGCACCAAGTTTGCTTTGTTGGATGCGTTGATCAAGAGCGCGGTCCGGGGCACGCTCAGCCCGGTTCCCCTGGCCGAGACGCCGGCCTGGCGGGCGGCGCTGCAGAACCCCGCGCCAACGGCCCAACTGCGCCAATACGCGGCGAACACGCGGCACATTCGCGAACAGACCGCCGATATCGTCGGGATTGTGCAAGGGGCCGCCACCGCCGATCCTGAGATTGCCGCGCTGCTGCGCGGCCTCGGCGCCAGCCGGCTGCAGGATAACCACCTGATCGCGCAAGCACTGGCCCGGAACCAAACTCTCGCGCCGGGGATGACGGTCGAGCGGGCGACCGATCTGCTCTGGACGCTCAGTTCGGCGGAAGTCTATCGCCTGCTGGTCGTCGAGCGCGGCTGGCTGCCAGGGGAGTACGAGCAATGGCTGGCCGCAGCCCTGATTGAACAGCTTTTGAAGGAACCCGGGGCACAGACCTGAATTCAAGCGACATCTGCATGACGATCGTCGGGTGACCGCGCTGCCACACGCGTGAAACGACACGCGCGCTGTTGGCAAGCATGAATGTTTCGTTATGTCCGCATGCAGCCGTCACCCGGTACATACAGTCGAGCAGATAGGGCTTACAGGCTGGGTTGACTCCTGGCAATCGTGATGAAACGCGAAAGCGGCCAGCGGGCCATACGCCGTCGTCGCCGCATCCGGGTGGATCTCGCTCAGCGTCAGCCCGTGGATCACGTCCATCTGAAACAGAATAAGTGATGTCGCGCCGTCGCAGCCGGCCAGCGGCTCGTCGTTGGGCACCTGCTCGGGCCGCACGCTGCCCACCACCGTTCCATCGGCCTTGCGCTCGGCTTCGCGTGGCCCTGCGGCCAGCTTGTACGGCGGGCCCACACCTGCACTTGCACCAAGCCGCAAGTGTCAGCACCGTCGCCAGTGCGCTCACCTTCACCGTCGTGTCCCAACCGTCCACGCGCTCCGCGGCTCGGGTCGGTCTCGGCGATGCCGCCGCAGCCAAGCTGCGGGCGGTCCTGGGCCTTCTTCACCGCCGCCTCGTGCACGCTCCGCGAGCACACGTGGTAGGCGGCGGCCAGGTCGCGCAGCTCGTGGTGGGCGTGCACCACTGGCCCTTTGGAGCCTGTTACTCAAAATCCATTATGGTTTGGGCTGTATGTTCCATTCCGATGCGTAAGCTTTTAAAAACCGGTGGGTATGCGCGCCTAACGTACCAAGTCTTGTAGCGCCGCCTTGGCTCGCGCGGCATCTGGCTTGGCCCGCATGGCTTCAAACAAGGCCAAGGCGCGCTGGAAACTGTCGCGTGCCTTGGGCCGGTCATCTTGTGCCACCGCCAGTTCGCCAAACTCGTACCAGGTGCGCCCGAGCTGCCAGCGCGTACCTAATCCCTGGAATAAGGCGAGTGCCTGATCAAGCCTGCCGGCGGCTTGCGTGTATTCACCGGCCAGCCGGTGGGCCGCGCCCCAGGCGCGGTGGGCTACGGCCAGATAGAGCCGATGGCCGCAGCGCTGTGCCAACGCTTCAGCCAGCGGCGCGTACTTGCCGAGCGCTAGCTCGTCGCCTTGCTGGGCAGCCGAGTCGGCCAGGGCGGCAGTCAAGATATGATCACCAATCCATTCCGAGGGTGTTTTGAGGGCTTGTTCAAGGACTGGAGTGACGCGGGCGAACTCGCCCGCCGCCATGAGCGGCAGGCTCATTCAATAGTGGTGCCCACGGCCCCACAAGTCGGGCGGATCATGCCGGACCATATAGGCCACCGACTCGTCGCGTAGTGTGACAGCTGCCTCGTGTTCTCCGCGCAGGGCATGGACGCTGGCCATCAGCGACTGGTGAAAACACAAGAGGTGCAGTGGCTCAGGCGTGTGCCGCTCCAGTAAATCTCTTACCTTGCGCTCCATGAACACCTCATCCCATCGGTCGAGATGGAACAAACAGCGCGCCTGCTGCATCAGTGCGTCGACCAGGTCATCAGTGGCATGCAAGCGGCTGGCCAATTTTTCGGCTTCTATGAGGAAGTCGAGCGCCTGTTCGTATTCCCCCAC
>JAYTFQ010000886.1:0-3435 GCA_043734225.1 Anaerolineales bacterium
CGGTTGCTTGGCGCATTTTGATACTGTCATCGCCTGACGCGACTTGCTCCCAAATCGCGACTCAAGCATCAAGAGTCGCCGACTAAATCTCCTCAGCAAAACGATAGCCCCACACCCGGGGCGGCGGAAGGCGTACGCCGTGCAAACAACGCAAAAATTGCAGAGGCCCATGCTTGTCACGAGCATGGGCCTCTGCTTTGTCAGTGAGGCAGTACGTTGTGCGGTCGCTCGTCGAACTGAGCCGCTACGAAATCTTGACCGCGCGCAGGCGCAGCGAGTTGCTGACCACAAACACCGAGCTAAATGCCATCGCCCCCGCCGCCAGGATCGGGTTCAAGAAGCCCAGCGCCGCGGTCGGGATCAGGATCACGTTGTAGAAAAACGCCCAGAACAGGTTCTGCTTGATCACGCGCATGGTCTGCCGCGACAGGCCGATGGCGTGCGCCACGCCGCGCAAATCGCCGCTCATCAAGGTCACCGGCGCCGCCGCCATGGCCACGTCGGTGCCGGTGCCGATGGCGATGCCCACGTCGGCCTGCGCCAGCGCCGGGGCGTCGTTGATGCCGTCGCCCACCATCGCCACCACCCGCGCGCGCCTGGAGCCGGCCGCCGGCTGCTGCAAGCGCCGGATGTGCGCCGCCTTCTCGCCCGGCAGCACCTGGGCCAGCACCTCATCAACGCCCGCCGCCTTGCCAATCGCCTCGGCCGTCTGGCGATTGTCGCCGGTCAGCATCACCACCCGCAGCCCCAGCCGGCGCAATTCGGCGATTGCTTCCACCGAGCCGTCCTTGAGCGTGTCGGCCACGGCGATGACCCCGGCCGCGTGCCCGTCAATGGCCGCCAGCATGGCCGTCTTGGCCTGGCCTTCCAGCCGCGCCATCTCGGCTTCCAGCCCGTTCACCGCCATGCCGCGCTCGGCCAGCAGGGCCCGCGTGCCCACCAGCACCTGGCGGCCCTCCACCGTGGCGCTGATGCCCTGGCCGGACAGAGCCGCAAAGCCTTCCGGCGCGCCCAGCCCCAGCCCGCGCGCGCCGGCCGCCGCCACCAGGGCCTGGCCCAGCGGGTGCTCACTGCCCTTTTCGGCCGAGGCCGCCAGCCGCAGCAGCTCGTTGGCGCTGCCCGCCCAACCGCGCGCAGCGAGCACCACATCCGTCACTTCCGGCCGGCCGCGGGTAATCGTGCCGGTCTTGTCGAGCACCACCACCGTCACGGCCCCGGCCCGCTGCAAGGCGTCACTGTTCTTGAAAAGGATGCCGGCCTGCGCGCCCTGGCCCATGCCCACCATCACCGCCGTCGGCGTGGCCAGGCCCAGCGCGCACGGGCACGCGATCACCAGCACTGCTACGGTATTGATGAGCGCCCGCTGCAACAGAAAGCTGGCGGCGTAACTGCCGCTGAAGAAATACCAGCCCAGGAAGGTCAGCGCGGCCAGCCCAATGACCGCCGGCACAAACACACCCGAAATCTGGTCGGCCAGGCGCTGCACCGGCGCCTTGCTGCCCTGCGCCTGCTGCACCAGCCGCACAATTTGGGCCAGGGCCGTGTCGCGCCCAACCTTGGTCGCCTCAAACTTGATCAGCCCCTGCCCGTTCAGCGTGGCGCCGGTCACCGCGTCGCCGGGGCGCTTGTTGGCCGGCCGGCTCTCGCCCGTCAGCATCGACTCATCCACCGACGAGCGTCCCTCCACCACCACGCCATCCACCGGGAACTTTTCGCCCGGCCGCACCAGCAGCAGGTCGCCGGCCAGCACCTCGTCCACCGGCACGTCGCGCTCCGCGCTGCCGCGCACCACGTGCGCTGTCCGGGCTTGCAGCCCCATCAGCTTCTTGATGGCGTCCGAGGTGCGGCCCTTGGCGCGCGCTTCCAAAAACTTGCCCAGCACAATCAGCGTGATGATCACCGCCGAGGTCTCAAAATAAACGTGGCCCAGCGTGTAGTGGGCGAAGGTGTCCAGCAGCAGCACCACCACGCTGTAGCCATAGGCCACGCTCGAGCCCATGGCAATCAGCACATCCATGTTGGCGCTCTTGTTGCGCAGCGCCTTGAAGGCGCCCACGTAGTATTGCCAGCCGACATAGAACTGCACCGGGGTGGCCAGCGCCAGGAACAGCCAGTTGAGGTATTGCCAGTGAAACAGCCCGGGCAGGAATTCGTGCAGGCCGGCGGTGTTGTGCACCAGGTCAGTCGTCATCGACAGCACAAACAGCGGCACGGTGAACAGCAGCCCGGCCAGCAGCAGGCGCCGCTGACGGGCAATTTCCTGCTCGCGCGCTTCCTGCTCGGCGTCGCGGCTGTCCCCGCTGGCGCGCAGAGTCTCAAACCCGGCCGCCGAGACCGTCCGGCGCAGATCGGCCTGGCTGACCACGGTGGGGATATACGTCACCCGCGCCTGTTCGGCCGCCAGGTTCACCTCGGCCGCGGTCACGCCCTCCAGCGCCGCCAGCGCCTTCTGCAGCCGGCGCGCGTCGGCCTCGTCGCCCAGGCGCAGGATCGGCAGCAGCGCCTCACCCAGCGCCACGCCGTAGCCGGCGCGCGCCACGCGCGCGATCAGCGCCGGCTGGCCCAGCTTGGCCGGGTCATATTCCACCACGGCCCGCTCCGAGGCCAGATTCACCTGCGCCGTCTGCACGCCGTCGAGCTTCTTAAGATTGCGCTCAACAGTCGAGACACAGTTGGCGCAGGTCATGCCCGTGATGGGCAGGGTAATCGTTTTGGTAGCCATTACGATACCGTCCAATCCACTCTCATCAGTGGTACCAGCACAGTGTTAGGCGCTATCGACGTTCTACAGCGCCAGCAGTTGGTCCGCCGGGTAATCGATCTCGGCCAGCAGGGCTTCGATGCCGGCCCGATCCGCCGGCGGGTCGAAGGCGATGGTCACTACCTTCGTCTGTTCGTTGGCCTCGACCGTCTTCACGCCGGGCAGCTCGCCGACTTCGGTCTTAATGGTGTGCACGCAGTGCGCGCAGGAGATATTCGGGACGTGCAGGCTAACAGTGGTCATGTGTCGCTCCTAAAGCTTGGCCGAGGTCTCAAACACCTCGGCAATTTCGCCCAGCACGCGCTCGCGCTCGGCCAGGTCCTCGCCGCGCACGGCGGTGATCACGCACGAATGCAGGTGGCCTTCCAGCAGCAGGCCGCTCACCTTGTTCAGCGCGGCTTCCACTGCCTGCACCTGCTTGATGACATCGATACAGTAGGCGTCGCTTTCGAGCATGCGCTCGATGCCTTTCACGTGCCCCGAAATACTCTTCATCCGCCGCAGGGCTTCTTCTTTGCTGGTTTGCATGGTCTGGCTCCTATCCCACCCCCCATGGGGGGGGATAGGCAGATCATACATCCAGTTCTGCCTTGTGTCAATTGGCACAAAGGCGATGGCACAAAGGCGATCTCACCGCCCCAGAACATTCAGATATTGAAAAATCGTGACGCGCG
>JAYTFQ010000887.1:0-5891 GCA_043734225.1 Anaerolineales bacterium
CTTTCTGCCTCCTGCCTCACCTTCTCCTCGGCCCGCGCCGCGCCGCGCCCCGATCCCCGCCGCCCTCGCGCCGCGGCGTCTCGGCCGCCCGGTTCTCGGCTGGCGTGCTGGTGTTGGTGTTGGCGCTGGCGCTGGCGCTGACGCCGGCCGGCCCCGCCACCGGCGCGTGCAGCATCTGCTGATAATAGTCGTCCAGCAGCATCGCCATCACCGCCTGCTCGTCCTCGCTCTCCGCCAGGCTGCGCGCCAGCGGCACAAAGCGCTGGCTGCGCTCGGTTTGCAGCTTGTCGCGCTCGCGCAGGCGAGCCTCCAGCAGCGCCGTCAGCCGTTCGCCCACCAGCGTCGCCACGTCGCCGTCGCTGGGCAGCGGCCGCTCCTGCAGCTCGATCTTATAACTCTTGGCAATCCGGTCCAGCGCGAAGTGCTCCATGCCGCTGATCAGCGAAATGGCCACCCCGGCTGCCCCAGCCCGCCCGGTGCGCCCGGCGCGGTGAATGTAGCTTTCGATGTCATCCGGCAGCTCGTACTGGAAGACGTGCGACAGCTCCGGCAGATCGATGCCGCGTCCAGCCACATCCGTGGCCACCAGGAAGCGCAGCGTGCCAGCCCGCACCCGGTCCAGCACCCGCTCGCGCTCCGACTGTGACAGATCGGCGCTCAGCTCATCGGCGTCATATCCAAAACGCTGCAGCACCACGTTCACATAGTGCACCCGGCTTTTGGTGTTGCAAAAGATCAGCGCCGAGGCCGGGTTCTCCAGCTCGATAATGCGCACCAGCGCCCGGTCCTTGTCCAACCCCGGCACGCGGTAATAGATGTGCTCGGTGTCGGTCACGTGCACGTGATCTTTGCTCAGGCTGATGAACTCGGGGTCGCGGATAAACTCGCGCGCCGTCGCCATCACATACGCCGGGAAGGTGGCCGAGAACATGCTGGCGTGCAGCCGCCGCTTGGGCAGATAGCGCTGCACCTGGCGCATGTCCGGATAAAAGCCCATCGACATCATCCGGTCGGCCTCGTCGAACACCAGCATCTCCAGCCGCTCCAGGCTGGCCGTGCGCTTGAGCAGGTGGTCCAGCACGCGGCCGGGCGTGCCCACCACAATGTGCGCCCCCTGCTTCAGCGCGTCGAGCTGCCCGCCGTAGCCCACGCCGCCATACAGCGCCACGGTCCGCAGCCCGCTGGCCGCGCACAGCGTCTCGGCGTCGCGCGCCACCTGCACTGCCAGCTCGCGCGTCGGCACCAGGATCAGCGCCTGGGTCTCCGGCCGGCTGGGGTTCAGCCGCTCCAGCATCGGCAGCAGGAAGGCCCCGGTTTTGCCGCTGCCGGTGCGCGCCTGGATCATCACGTCCCGCCCGGCCAGCAGATACGGAATCGTCCGCGCCTGCACCGGCATCAGCTCCAGCCAGCCGGCGTGCGCCACCGCCTGCCGCAGCTTCTCGGGCAAAGCCGCCAGGGTGGTCTCCGGCAGCGGCGGACGTTGGAAAGCAGGGATTGGTACATTCACATCAGTCATAACCGTCTCGTTTCATCTAGTTTGATCTGTCATTATAGCCGGTTGAGGCAAAGCAGCCGGGACCTGGCCGGGTTTTGTTGGAAGCGGCCCAAGCTGGCCCAGCACGCGGCAAACATGCTGGGAACTTTCGCTGCGAGCGGTCGAATGCCCATCCAATCGTGGTCGCCGCCCTCACCGCGTTTCTGCTCTCGCCCGAGGCCGACTGGATCACAGGTCAGATCATCAGCGTCGACGGCGGCCGCTCCACCCTGCGCGCCAAAAACTAAGGTGTCGCCCGCCCTCCGGCGCCGTGGCCAACCGCCGCGAAGTGGGCAGATCCGGTCGACTTTGCTACAATTTAGTTGTGAAATATGTCACAATTTACTGGTAGCCGAGAGGTGCTGATATGCGTCACGTTGAGCGGTTGGTCAATCAGGTAGACATCCAGCTCACCAACTGGCTGGCAATATCCAGCATTCCGCTGATGCGGATGAGTCTGGGCATCGTGTTCTTATGGTTCGGCGTCCTCAAATTCTTCCCCGGCCTGAGCCCGGCGCAAGACCTGGCGGCGAACACCATCACCCGGCTGTCGTTCGGCGCGGTGCAACCCTGGTTGTCGTTGCCAGTGCTGGCCGCCTGGGAATGCCTGATCGGCCTGGGCCTAATCTCTAACCGTTTTATGCGGCTGACGTTGCTGCTGCTGCTGACGCAGATGCTGGGTACCATCACCCCCTTGTTTCTTTTCCCGGCGCAGGCGTTCGTCCACTTCCCGTACGCGCCGACCCTGGAAGGCCAGTACATCATCAAGAACCTGGTTCTGATCAGCGGGGCGCTGATCATTGGCGCCACGGTGCGCGGCGGGGCCATGATCGCCGATCCTGAAGCCGTCCAAGAAGTCTATCGGCGCGGACGTGACCAGCGGTCGGCCAGGCCCCCGAGGCCGCTATTCACCCAGCCGAGATGACCGGCGAGCAGGCGGCCGCCACGCGGCATCGTCGTGCTTGCCCTGAGCGTTCCTGCCCGGCGGTCGCGAGTTCGCCCCCGCCGCGCCACGGGTGAACCGCGCCCCGGGTTTGGCCCCGACAGAAGGGCCTTGCACCCCGGGCTCCACAAGTGCGCTGGCTATCGCCAGCTATGGCGTCGACACGGCCGCTCTAGCCGGCGACAGCCGGCGCACCCGCTTCGCGTAGCCCGGGGTGCACAATTGTCCCCGCAGCGCAGCGGAGTGGGATGACCCTTCTTTCGCGGCCTTATCGCGGCCAAACCCCGGGCGGGGCCGGTGTACTCCACAAGTGCGCTGGCTATCGCCGGCTAGGGCGTCGACACGGCCGCTCTAGCCGGCGACAGCCGGCGCACCCGCTTCGCGTAGCCCGGGGTGCATGGCCCTTCTTTTGGGCCAAACCCCGGGCGGGGCCGGGGGGTGAGGCGCGGCCACGAACTGAAAATGAACCCGTTCGCCCCCCGCCGCGCCACGGGTGAACCGCGCCCGCTATATAATGCGCTCATAGCGCGGCCAACACGCCGCCCATCCCTGCCATCATCCTTGGAGAGCCCATGCCGAGCTTGAGACAAAAGATTTTGATTTTATATCTATCCGACTCCGCGCTGGACAGCAAAGTCATCGCCTGGTCGCTGTACGACGGCACCGGCCGCGACAGCCACAACACCGGCGACAGCGACCACCCGCCGTTTGCCACCGGCCTGGACGCCCTCAGGGCCGGCTGGCGCGCCATCCAGTTCTCGCAGTTGGTCCCGCCCTACCCCGGCACCGAATTCAGCACATCCTTTTACAAATACGAAATCATCTTCGAACAACTGGAGGAAGTCCATGGTTGACCCCGCTCACCTGCTCAACTCGCGCCAGATGGCCACGTTCGCCGCGCGCGGCTTTCTGCGCTTTGATGCTCTCGTCCCGCCCGAGCTCAACGAGCGCGCCATGCGCGAGATCGACGACGGCGTGGCGTCCATCCCGGCCGGCACGCCGTTCGCGCAATGCTATCCTCCGCCGTCGGCGCTGGGCGAAATGCTGCGCCTGCCGGAAATTGCCGGCCTCATCTACAGCCTGGTGGGGCCCGACCCGCTGTTTGACCATCACTACGTGCACGTGCGCGAGCCGCGCCAGGAGGCCGCCCAGCATCTGCACGGCGACTCCACCATCGACCTGCGCCAGCACTTCGATATGCAGCTGATGTATTTTCCGCATGCCGTGCCGTTGGAAATGGGCGGCACGCTGCTGGTGCCGGGCAGCCACTTCCGGCGCATCAACGAATCCGACATCGGCCGCTACCAGAACATTGCGGGCCAAATCCCGATGGTGTGCCCGGCCGGCACCATTCTGGTGCTGCATCACGGCATCTGGCACTGCGGCCGGCAGAACGTCAGCGGCCAGCGCCGCTACATGTTCAAAGTGCGCCTCAACCCCACCGTACGCCAGATGCGGCTGTGGAACACCGCTGACCTGGATGCCGGCGAGCGCCAGCCGCGCCCGATCTTTTCCAAAGACACCCCCACCGACGATCTCCAGGGCATCCTGACCACCTTCGAGCCCTGGTTCGAGGGCGGCAACGGCCGGCTGGAAATTCTCAACCGCATCAAGTTCTGGCGCTTTCTCACCGGCGACGACAATTTCGACGCCCACTACTGGCTGACGCGCCTGGAAAATATGCCCGAAAACCGCGTCGCGGCCTGACCGCCGCGCGGCGGGATGCCACCCAGCGTCCCGCCGCGCTTTTCCAGGAACTCGCTCATGCCACTCGCGCTCTCGCCCGACGAACTGCTCACCACCACGCGCTCCGTGCGCCGCCGTCTGGATTTCCAGCGGCCGGTCGAGCTGAGCCTGATCCGCGAATGCCTGGAGCTGGCGCTGCAGGCGCCCAGCGGCGCCAACGCCCAAGGCTGGCACTTTGTGGTCGTCACCGACGCGCACAAGAAACAGGCGCTGGGCGACCTTTACCGCCGGGCCTGGGCCATCTACTTGCAGTTGCCCATGAACCAGGCCCCGCGCCTGCCGCGTGACCACGCCGCCCTGGCCACCCTTGGGCGCATCCGCGATTCAGCCAACTACCTGGCCGAGCATGTGCACGAGGCCCCGGTCATGCTCATCCCATGCGTCAAGGGGCGCGTGGAGCAGGCGCCGGAGATGGCCGTCTTCGCCCAGGCCAGCACCTATGGCTCGATCTTGCCGGCGGTGTGGAGCTTCATGCTCGCCGCGCGCTCGCGCGGCCTGGCGGCCTGCTGGACCACCGTGCACCTGATGTTCGAAGCCGAAGCCGCCGCCATCCTCGGCATCCCCGTCGCCAACGTCACCCAAACCGCCCTCTTGCCGGTGGCCTACCCCCTCGGTGACGCCTTCAAACCCGGCGCGCGCAAGCCGCTGGACGATGTGCTGCACCTGGAGGGCTGGTAGGCCCAAAAGCTCAGGCGAATAAATTCGCGGCAACACAATCACAACCCGCACCGGTGGTGGGGCAGGTGAGTCCGCCCTGCGGCGGACTCGATTGTGTTGCCGCGAAGTAGCCCATCCGCGGAATGAAAGGACGCAGTAACTTCAGAACTAATTGGGCTGCGATAGCCCTCACGACTTGCTGGCCGGCTGGTTCTGCGCGAACAACCGAATATGCTCGGACGAATCAAACAGGCACTCTTGCACCACATCCGCGCTCAATCGCTGCCGCGCATCGAGCTGCACCAGCGCTCGCTCCCGGCAATAGGCACATGGCGTATTTTCATACACCCACAGTAACGCTGGAGCCATCCCCATATCCGGGTATTGTGTGGCCAGGTCAGTCAGGCTGAAACTCAAGTCATGGGCGTCGTCGGCGCTCGGCCGCAATAGCAGCACCGCCTGTGAAATTATCGGCGCATCTGAGGCGAGGTAATTGTTCCGGAAAAGTTCCAAAGCTTCGCTGTCGGCGCCTACCAGTTCACCCGCCCGAGCCTTGGCGATTGCCAATTCGTGCACGCGGACATCGTGACTATTCGATAGCGCTGCGATGGCGGCTGCCCGTATGACAGGGTCGCTACCATTGGCCCATTCAAACAAAGTGTTGCTCAATAGGGGCAGGGTTGCTCGGCGAAACACCCACAGTAACCGCAACCGTGCTTCCACATCCCTTTCCTGCAGAAGTAGGTTGTGGATCTCTTCCAATTCAGGTGCAGTCGCAACACGGCCAAACCGATAGAAGCGGCCGGGCCATTCACTGGCGTGCGCCTTAGCTACCTTGAGAATACGGGCAACGTCATATTGCCGCCGCACCGCTTCACGATTTCGCGCGGCTTCGTCCACCCGAATTGTCGCCCACGCCTCCTTTTTTGCATCGCGCTCTTCCAGGTAATCTGAGTAGATCTTAATTTCCGGCTCGCCTTCCGCATACCGCCGCAGTGTCTCGCGGTGCTC
>JAYTFQ010000888.1:0-10293 GCA_043734225.1 Anaerolineales bacterium
CCTCGATTCAGCCATTCTGAATCAGGGGGCGATGATTTCGACGCTCCCTATCATAATCCGATTATCGTTTAGCGGCTGCGCGCCAGCCGTGACGGTCACTCGCTGCTCACTCAGCGAGTCATACCAGGTCGCCAACAGCGGCGCGCTGCCGAGCGGGGCGGTGGCGGTCAGCCATACTGGCAGGTCGCCGAAGGCAGTCTCGCCGTCCTATTTGTACGCCGGCAGCCAATCCCCGTGCGCCTCGATCAGCGCATCCACTAGCTTCCAGATGTTATCCAGGTCCAGCTCAGCCGAGGTGTGCGGGTCGAGCATCGCCGCGTGGTAGATGTGCTCGCGCTTACCGGTCAGCGCTGCTTCCACCGTCAGCGCCTGCACGTTGATATTGGTCTGCATCAGCGCCGCCAATTGCGGCGGCAGCGCCCCGATGTGCGTCGGCTGCAGGCCGGCCCGGTCCACCAGCACCGGCACCTCCACACAGCAACCGTCCGGCAGGTTGTCAATCAGCCCGTGGTTGGGCACGTTCCCATAAATCACGCGCGGCTGGCCGGTCTCCAGGCTGTGGATGATGCCCGAGGCATATTCGCTGCTGCGGCGCGCCTCGATGGGTGTAGCGTCGGTTTCCAGCTTCACGCGCAGCGCCTGCCACTCGGCAATCTGGGCTTCGCAGCGCCGTGGATACTCGTCCAGCGGAATGTTGAAGCGCTCGATCAGCTCCGGCTCGTCGCGCTTGATGAACCACGGCACGTACTCGCTGAAGTGCTCGCTGCTTTCGGTCACAAAATAGCCCAGCCGCTTCAGCATCTCGTACCGCACCCGGTTGCTGTCTGGCACGCGCCCTTCTTCCAACACCCTCCGCACCAGCGGGTAAGCGTCCTGACCATTCCATTCGTACTTCAAAAAGAACGCCATGTGGTTGATGCCCGCCACCTGGTAGCTGATCTCCTCGATCGGCGCCCCGATGTCACGCGCCAATTGCCCGGCCGTGCCGGGAATGCTGTGGCACAGTCCCACCGTCTTGATGCGTGTGGCGCGGCTGATGGCCCAGCAGTTCATGGCCATCGGGTTGACGTACTGCAGAAAGGTCACGTCCGGGCACAGCGCTTCCATGTCGCGGCACATGTCCAGCAGCACCGGGATGGTGCGCAGCCCGCGCATGATGCCGCCGATGCCGAGCGTGTCAGCGATGGTCTGGCGCAGGCCGAAGCGCTTGGGCACGTCAAAATCGACCACCGTTGACGGGCGATAGCCGCCCACCTGGATCATGCTGATGGCATAGTCGGCGCCCTCCAGGGCGGCCCGGCGATCGGTGGTGGCCGTGAGCCTGGGCTGAACCCCCAGCGCCTGCGCCACGCGCTCAGCCACGAGGTGTGAGCTGCTCAGGCGCTCCTCGTCAATATCGTGCAGGGCAATGTGCGACCCGGCCAGCTCGGGGAAGCTCAGGATATCGGTCAACAGGTGGCGGGCAAACACCGTGCTGCCCGCCCCGAGAAAGGTGATTTTGGTCATGGTTTGTCCTTTGAGTAGTGGCGCATTATAGCCTCGCTAAACCCTGCTAGAATAACGCATCCCCCGGTTCACCCGATGAGGAGCAGCCACCCATGAGCACGCACACCGGTTCATTCATCAACGGCGAATGGTTTCATCCCAAATCCGAGCGCCTGATCCGCAACATCAACCCGGCCGACACCAGCGACATGATCGCCGAATTCCCCGAAGCCGGCGCCGCCGATGTGCGCCGCGCGATTGATTCTGCGCAGGCCGCT
Organism: Anaerolineales bacterium; assembly: GCA_043734225.1. Taxonomy (GTDB): domain Bacteria; phylum Chloroflexota; class Anaerolineae; order Anaerolineales; family UBA6663; genus JAYTFQ01. The sequence goes on from JAYTFQ010000888.1 coordinate 1,764, forward strand.
TTCCCGGCCTGGAAGAACACTCCCGGCCCCGAGCGCGGTCGCGTGCTGTGGCGCGCCGCCGACCTTGCCCGCCAGCGGCTGGACGAGATCGCGCGCACCATGACCCGCGAAGAGGGCAAGGTACTAAAGGAGTCCAAAGGCGAAGTGCTCAAGGGCATCTCGCTCCTGGAGTTTTACGCCGGCGAGGGTTTTCGTATGGGCGGCAAGACCTTGCCCTCCGAGGCGCGCGACACTTTCACATACACCATCCGCCGGCCGCTAGGTGTGGTCGGCCTGATCGCGCCCTGGAACTTCCCCTGGGCCATCCCGGTCTGGAAGTCGGCCCCGGCCCTAGTGGCCGGCAACAGCGTGGTCTTCAAGCCCGCTGAGCTCACACCCGCCACCGCCGCGCTTCTGGCTGATATCTATGCCGAGGCCGGGTTGCCGCCGGGGGTGTTCAATTTGCTGGTCGGGCGCGGCTCGGTGGTGGGCGAAGCCATCGTCAACGCCCCCGAGGTGCGCGCCATCTCGTTTACAGGCTCAAACGCCGTCGGCAATGCCCTCTACGTCAAGGCCGCCCAGCGCGGCGCCAAGGTCACCTGCGAGATGGGCGGCAAGAACGCCGTGGTGGTGCTGGCCGACGCCGACCTGGATCGGGCCGCGGTGGCCATCCACAATGGCGCCTTTGGTTCCACCGGCCAGCGCTGCACCGCCACCTCGCGCGTCATCGTCGCCCCTCAGGTGCGTTCGGCGCTGCTCGATCAGCTCACCGCCCGGGCCGAAGGGATCAAGATCGGCTCTGGTCTGGATGAGAGTGTGACCATGGGGCCGGCAGTCGACGAGAAGCAGTGGCGGCAGGACCTGGACTACATCGACATCGCCCAGCAGCAGGGCGCGCGCCTGGTCACTGGCGGCAAACGCCCCGAGCATCTGGCTGGCGGCTACTTTGTGGCCCCCACCATCTTCGACCAGGTGGATCCGGCCAGCCGGCTATTCCGTGAGGAGGTCTTTGGCCCGGTGCTCAGCGTCACCGAGGCGCCGTCGCTTGAAGCCGCCATTCGTCTGGCAAACTCGGTCGAGTTTGGCCTGACCGCCTCGATCTTCACCCAGGACATCGACGCCGTGATGCGCTTTGTGGAGGAGACTGAGACCGGCATGGTCCATGTCAACGAGCCCACCGTCGGCGGCGAGGCCCAGTTGCCCTTTGGCGGCACCAAGTCCACCGGTGTGGGCGAGCGCGAGATGGCTGAGGAGGGCCTGCACTTCTTCAGCGAGCTAAAAACTGTCTTCATCAACTACTCCGGCAAAGCCGAGCGGCTTATGATCCGGTAAGGCCGCAATGACTGAAACCGTGCCAACCTATGTCATCGGCCGGGTCGGGCGGGCCATCGGGCGAGCGCGCTGGCCGATCATCACCATCGCTGCCGTTTATGCCCTGTCTGTTTTAGTTGGACTTGTGATGGTCCATATCGGAAACAATTTCGCGCTCACCTACGGCGATCAGTTGGTCAGCGATGCCGGGCAGACGGCCACCGGGCAGGCCGCCCAACAGGGCGATAACGTGCAGGCCGCGCTGCGAGATTTTTCCGGCAACCTTGTTTTAGGCGCCGCGCCGAAGACCTTGATGGGCTTCGGCGTGGTCTTTCCTTATCCGTGGGTGGCTTATCAAGGTTGGGTGGGGGGGATCGTGTCGGTGCGCGGCGATCACTCCAGTCGGCTCAATGATCCCCATTCCGCAGTCTATTACCTGTCGACATTACTGCTGCAATTGATCCCGTATTCTTTGGCGGTCGGCGCGGGCGTCAACGTGGGCCTTTCTTTGTTTCGGCCCGCGGTTTATTACCAGGGCCAGAAGTGGCTCGGCCTCTTCCCACGCGAAGCATTGCGGGACTTGGCCTGGATTTATGCGTTGGTGATCCCCTTGTTTTTGTCGGCGTCTCTGTGGGAGTTTCTGAGTCCCTGGAATATTTAGACGAACTCTCTCAATATGACACGGGCCGGATGTAAAGCATCCGGCCCCTATTACCTTTCAGGTAATGTCTGAGGCAAATTGAAGTACTTCACCAACGCCGGTGTTCGAAACGTCGTCATGGCCGCGATCGCCTCGCCCTCAAATCCGACCACCATCACCCCGTAGGCGTGATAGATCCCGTCCTGCTTGTTTATCCGGTATAGACCGAACCCGGCCTCGCCGCTGGCCCGCGTCGGCACCAGCCGCCAGCGCCCCGCCTGTCCGCCGAAAATTGCGCCGCCCACCAGCACCCGAATGTCATCCACGCCGCGCGCCCAGCCCGGGTTCGGCGGCATGCTGAAGGTGGCATCCGCCTTGAGCAGCGCCGCCAGCGCGTCCACGTCCGCCATCTCCCAGGCGCGCGCGTAGCGGTCCAACTGGCCCTGCCGCCGCTCATCCAGCCCCGCCAGGCTCAGTTTGTCCAGCCGGATGGTCTGGTAGTGACTGCTTAGCGTGGTCCGCGCCCGATGCAGGGCGCTCTTCACCGCCGGCACCGACAACCCCAACAGTTCGGCCGCCTCGCTGGCCGGCCAATCCAGCACATCGCGCAGGATCAGTACCGCCCGCTGGCGCGGTGGCAGCAGGTGCAGCGCGATCATAAAGGCCAGGGTCACGCTCTCGCGCAGGCCATAGCGCGCCTCGGGGTTCTCCGCTTCCGGCGCCAGCAGATCGTCCGGGCAGGGCTCCAGCCACACGGGCTCTAGGATCGCGGGCGGCAGCGGCTGTCCGGCCGGCAGGGGGGTCTGCATGGCTACTGGCAGGCTGCGGCGCGCCTGCCGGTCAAGCCGGTCCAGGCACAGGTTGGTGGCAATCCGGTACAGCCAGGCGCGCAGCGGGCCGCGGCCGGCATAAGTGTCGCGGCGCTGCCAGGCGCGCAGCAAGGTGTCCTGCACCATATCCTCGGCCTCCTGCAGCGAGCCGGTCATGCGGTAGCAGTGCGCCTGCAGCTCACGCCGGTACGTCTCGGTTAGAGCGCTAAAGGCCTGCTGGTCCAGATTGGTGAGCTTCGCATACCCCGTGTCGTCGCGCGTCACAATTGCTTCCATCTCACCGAACCCTTTCGGCTGCCACTGCCGTCATATACACTAGAACAGTTGGTCCATATTTCATAAACAAGGAGAATAGCGGATGAAAGTTCATAGCGCCAACACCAATATTAAGGCCACGCCCGATAAGATTTGGACCATCCTGACGGATGCGCCCAATTATCCCAAGTGGGACCCGTGGGCGACGCGCATTGAAGGCAATATCGTGGCCGGCGGCAAGGTGACGGCCTACACCAAGCTCAGCCCGGATCGCGCCTTTCCGGTCAAGGTCACCGAGTTCGAGCCCGGCCGCAAGATGACCTGGACCGGCGGCATGCCGCTCGGACTGTTCAAAGGCGTGCGCGAGTTCACCCTCGACCCCAAGAAAGACGGCAGCGTCGATTTTACTGTGAAAGAAGTGTTCACCGGCCCGCTGCTGCCCATGTTCGCTGGCTCGCTGCCCGATATGACCCAGCCCTTCCAGGACTTTGTGGATGGCCTTAAGACGCGGGCCGAGGGCAGCAAGTAAGAAAGTAACTTAGCCACGAATTTCACGAATCTAAACGAAAAAGAGCAGAGCTCTTTGCCGTTCCGGTTCGGACCTTTTTTGTGAAATTCGTGGCTAAGTTTTTTTTAGTGGATAGAGCTCAACCACCCGATGCCCACCGCCAGCGTCGCCACGGTGATGGGCACCCCGGCGCGTAGATACTCCCGAAACGACAGCCTGACGCCGTGGCCGCGCGCGGTCTCAGCCACGATCAAGTTGGCCACCGAGCCCAGCAGGGTCAGGTTGCCGGCCAGGGTCGAAGCCATCGCCAGGGTCAGCCAGGCCAGCCGCGGGTTGGCCAATTGCGGCACAACCGAGCGGAACAGCAGCACGGCCGGCACATTTGAGATCAGGTTACTCAGCGCCGCCGCCACCAGCGTCAGGGCCGCCACCCCGCCGCCCGCCAGCGGCGCCAGCGCCGTGAACAGTGCGTCGCTCAGGTGCGTGGCATCCAGCGCGCCGGTGACCACGAACAGGCCGGTGAAGAACACCAGCAGCGGCCAATCGATGTGGCCAAACACGTCGTCCGGGTCGGTGCGGCGCGATATCAGCAGCACCGCGGCCGCCACAATCGCGGCCAGCGCAATCGGCGCGCCGAGCAGAAAGGCCGCCAGCATCAGCCCGATGACGACCAGACACTTCTGCATTTGCCAGGCGTTGATCTCGGCGCCTGCCGTCTGTGCCCCCACCGCCGCCCACGGCCGGCTGAATTCTGCCCGGTAGACGATCACGATGATCACCCAGGCCAACGCCAGCCCCACAATCGCCACCGGGCCGAGCGTGACCAGGAAATCGACATACCCGATGCCCGACGATTGGCCGATCAGGATGTTCTGTGGGTTGCCGGTGATGGTGGCGGTCGAGCCGATGTTGGCCGCCGCCGCCAGCCCCATCAGGTAGGGCAGGGGGTCGCGTTCCAGCCGCTCGGTCAGCGTCAGCACCAGCGGCGTGAACGCCACCACCACCGTGTCATTCAGCACCAGCGCGGCCAGCACGCCGGCCGCCACAATAATGTACACCAGCAGCCTGCGCGGCGAATGGGTATGATTGGCCAGCCATTGGCTCACCCAATCAAAGAAACCGGCCAGCCGCAAGTGCGCGCTGACCACCATCATGGCAAACAGCAGCACCAGCGTGTTGGGGTCCACCGCCTGCATGGCCGTGGCCGGCGTCATGATATTGAACGCCACCATCGCTACTGCCCCCACCAGCGCGATGGTGGCCCGGTTCATCTTCAGGCCCGGGTAAGAGCCCGCTGCCACGCCGAAGTAAGTCAGCACCACCAGCGGCAGCGCCAGTTTTGCGGCAAACGCCATCAGTTCACCAGCTTCTGAATGCCACTCAAAAATGTGGCGCGTCGAGCCTGACCGGGCGCATCGCACCACATTGTTTGATCTTTACCAACTCATCGAATTGTAACCCACCTGCCCGGCGTCGGGTCAATTGACCGTCTGGCTCGCTTGCTGGCCTGCTCCGACACACTCACAAACCCACACACCCACACACCCACACACTCACTTACTTACTCACCCACCGGTTTCAGCCCTCGCGCTGATAGTTTGGCGCCTCGCGCGTAATCGTCACGCTGTGCGGGTGGCTTTCAATTAACCCGGCCCCCGTGATGCGTGTCAGGCGCGTTTTGCTGCGCAAGTCCTCGAGCGTGGCCGCGCCGGCATAGCCCATGCCCGAGCGCAGCCCGCCCACGAGTTGATAAACGTAATCGTGCAAGGGGCCTTTGTATGGCAGCCGGCCCTCGATGCCTTCCGGCACCAGCTTGTTGCTCTCTCGGCCTTGGCCGCTGGCGTAGCGGTCCTTGCCATAGCCTTGCATGGCGCCCAGGCTGCCCATGCCGCGATACTGCTTGAAACGCCGGCCTTCGTACAGCTCGATGTCGCCCGGCGACTCTTCCAGCCCGGCCAGCAGCCCGCCCAGCATCACCACATCGGCCCCGGCCGCGATGGCCTTCACGATGTCGCCGCTGTATTTAACCCCGCCATCGGCAATTAGCGGGATATCCGCTCGGCGCGTAACCTGCGCGCACTCGTAAATGGCCGACATCTGCGCCATGCCCGCGCCCGAGATCACGCGCGTAGTGCAAATCGAGCCGGCGCCCACGCCCACCTTCACTGCGTCCGCGCCGGCGGCGATCAGCGCCTCGGCGCCTTCAGCGGTCACCACATTGCCGGCAATCACCGATAGGTTCGGCCAGGCCGTCTTAATGCGCCGGATAGCGCGGATGACTCCGGCCGAATGGCCATGGGCGGTATCCACCGCGATCACGTCCACGCCCTCGGCCACCAGCAGCGCCACGCGGATCTCCAGGTCGGCGCCCACGCCCACCGCCGCGCCCACTCGCAGCCGTCCGCCTTCATCCGTGGCGGCATACGGGAAGTCACGCTTCTTTTGAATGTCTTTAACCGTGATCAACCCCTTCAGACAGCCGCCATCGTCCACCAACGGCAGCTTTTCAATCCGGTGCTTTTGCAGCAGCACTTTGGCCTCTTCCAGACTGGTGCCCACCGGCGCGGTGACCAGGCCTTTGCAGGTCATAAACTCGCTCACCGGCCGGGTCAGGTCGCCATCCTCTACAAAGCGGATGTCGCGGTTGGTTAGAATGCCAACCAGTTTGCCGCCGCTGGCCTGGTCGGTGATGGGCACCCCGCTAATGCGGAAGGTGGCCATCATGTTTTCGGCTTCGTTCAGGCTGGCGGTGGGTGGCAGCGTCACCGGGTCCACGATCATGCCTGACTCCGAGCGCTTCACCTTCTCGGCCTCGGCCGCTTGCGCCTCGGGCGACAGGTTGCGGTGCAGAATACCCAGGCCGCCCTCGCGCGCCAGGGCGATGGCCAGCCGCGCCTCGGTGACGGTATCCATCGCCGCCGACAGGATCGGGATGTTCAGCGCGATGTCGCGCGTCAGCCGCGCCCGCACATCGGTCTGGTCTGGCAGCACCTCGGTGTAGCCGGGCACGATCAGGATGTCGTCAAAAGTCAGCGATTCAAAACGGGAAAAGAGTTCGTCGTTCATATAGCCTCCTCCAAAAGTTCGAAAAATGAGATGAGAGCCGAAGCGCAGCTTCGGCTCTCATCTCATTTTTCGAAATCTAACTGAGATAGACCCTGCTTACAAAGCTGCTGCAGCGTGGCCACGAGCAATCGGTGCTCCGCGGCATGGATCCGCCCCTCGAGCGCGGCCAGGTCGTCGCCCGGCTGCATCAATACCGCGCTCTGCGCCAGCACTGGGCCTGAGTCCACGCCCTCGTCCGGCACCAGATGCACCATCACGCCGGTTTGCGTGATTTCGCCGCGCTGGTACGCCTCGAAGGCGCGCTCGATGGCATGCGTGCCGGGAAATGTCCCCGGCAGTGCTGGGTGCAGGTTCAACACCCGGCCCGGGAAACGATCCAGAAAGGTGCTCGACAACAACCGCATCCAGCCGGCCAGCACCACCCAATCCGGCGCGTAGCCCGCCACTCGATTTGCCAGATCGGCGTCATACCCACGCCTGGCTTGGCCGGCCAGCTTGGGCAGCGGTACGGCCTCCACCCCGGCGCGCTGGGCGCGCTCTAGACCCAAGGCCTCAGTTTGGTTCGAGATAACTGCCGCCACGCGCGCGTTCAGCTCGCCCGTGGCGCAGGCCTCCAGGATAGCTTCCAGGTTCGAGCCCTGGCCGGAGATCAGCACCACCAGGCGGGCCGGGGCGGCGCTGCTCATGCCAGGTTTACCCCGCGCATCCCGGCCGCCAGCTCGCCAATCACAAACGTCTCTTCGGCAATCGCAGCCTGCAGCGCCGCCAGGTCGCCCGGCGCCACCACGGCCACCATGCCAATTCCCAGGTTGAACACGCGGAACATTTCCGCCTCGTCCACCCCGCCGCGCTGCTGAATGAGTTTGAACAGCGGCGGCACCGGCCATGTGCCGCGCCGCACCACCGCCTGCAATCCCTTGGGCAGCATGCGCGGCAGGTTCTCAATGAAGCCGCCGCCGGTTAGATGTGCCAGGGCTTTGATTGGCGCACCCGGCGGAATGACCTTTAGATATGAGCGGTGCGGCGCCAGCAGCGCGTCCACCAGCGGCCCACCCAGCTCGGGGAACCACGTGTCCAGCGGCACGCCCTCAAACACGCGCCGGATGAGCGAGTAGCCATTGGTGTGCGGCCCGGACGAGCGCAGGCCCAGCAGCACATCCCCCGCTTGCAGGTCCGGTCGCGGCAGCAGCGCATCGCGTTCGGCCACGCCGATAATCGTCCCCGCCACGTCAAACTCGCCGCTGACATACACCCCCGGCATCTCCGCCGTCTCACCGCCCAGCAGCGCGCAGCCCGCTTCGCGGCACGCGGCCGCCATGCCGCTCACAAGCTCTGCCACGCGGCCCGGCACCAGCCGGTCGGCGGCTACGTAATCCAGAAAGAACAGTGGCCGCGCGCCTTGTACCAGAATGTCGTTGATGCAGTGATTGACGATGTCGTGGCCCAGCGACTCATACCGCCCAGCCGCCGCCGCGACCCGCACCTTGGTGCCGATGCCATCCGTGGAGGCCACCAGCACCGGCGCCTGCATGCCCTTCAGCGCGCTGGCGTCGAACTGCCCCCCAAAGGCGCCCAGGCCCGCCAGCACTTCCGGCCCATACGTGGCGCGCACGGCCGCGCCCATCATTTCCACAGCGCGGTTGCCGGCCTCGATGCTCACCCCGCTGGCGGCATACAAGCTCATGCTTCCGGTTCCAGCGCCCGGTGGCCGATGTCGTGCCGATATTGCTGGCCCTCAAAATGGATGCCGTTGACCACCGCGTAAGCGTGCGCCAGGGCGCTGGGCAAATCGCTGCCCCATCCAGTTACGCCCAGCACGCGCCCGCCGGCCGTTACTACCTCGCCCGCCGCGCGCTGGGTGCCAGCGTGGAAGACAATGGCCTCTTCAAGCGCTTGCCCCAGTCCGGCGATGGGCCGGCCCAGGGGCGAGGTGCCTGGGTA
>JAYTFQ010000889.1:0-4411 GCA_043734225.1 Anaerolineales bacterium
GCGCCCCGTAGGGGATGAGCCTCCCGTTATATATTCCACGGGCCTTGTTTCTAGCGGCGCGAATGCGCTAACTCTTTGCTTACATCCCGGCCGCACCCGACGTGAAGCGCTCCGCAGGGGGTGAGCCTCTCCGCTGTTCTGCTATACTCCCCTCAGCATGACCGCTCCCGCCCCTGACCTCAGTCTGGACCATTTGCAGGCCGAGCTTGCCCGCCTGGATGTCCGCATCCAGCGCGAGATCCACCGCTGGCAGTTGGCCGGCCAAGACCCCACCGACGCCTTTCGCGGCCTCAAGGTCACCGACCAGGAAGTGCAGGGCCTGCTCGAGCGGCCCTTCGGCTCCAGTTGGGGCCAGACCGTCGATCTGGGCGAAGAGGCCGAGGCCTACTCCGCCGCCGAGGTCGAAGCCTGGCGCGCCGCCCACGGGCTGGTGGCCCTGGCCCAGTCGCAAGGCCAAACCCCGCGCTTGGTCCACCTGGCCGCCGCCTGCCGCCTTGACCCGTTCGAGCTGGATGCCTTCCTCATCTGTTTGGCCCCCATGCTCGATCTGCGCTACGAGCGCCTGTATGGCTACCTCCAGGATGACGTCACCCGGCGCCGCGCCAGCGTCAACCTGATCCTGGATTTGCTCTGCGACGCCGGCCCCGAGCGCCTGCTGCAGTTAGCCCGCTTCTCGGATGACGCCCCGCTCTTTGCCTCCGGCCTGTTGGAGCGCGTCCCCGAGCCCGGCGGCGCCGCCCCATCTCTGCTGGCCCAGGCGCTCACGCCAGATGAAGCCATTGTTGCCTGGCTGTTGGGCGAATATCGGCCGCACGGCGATCTGGCCGGCCATGCCGACTTGCTGAACCCAACCGACGCCGCCGGCGACCAGGTGCTGGCCGGCAAAAACTGGTCGGCGTTGCAGCCGGCGCTCCGCCAGACGGGCGAACTGCCGCCCGTGCTCGTTTTCCACGGGCCGGACCAGGCCGGCCAGGAGGCCGTCGCGCGCCTGGCCGCCGCCGCCCTCCAGCGGCCTTTGCTGCGCGTGGACCTGTCCGCCGCCATCAACCCTGACCAGCCCGCTCAGCGCGTCCTGCGCGCCGCCCTGCGCGATGCCAGCCTCACCGGCGCCATCCCACTGCTTTTGGGCTGGGATGCCTGCCTGGCCGCCGAAGCCGCCGGCGCCTCCCTGTCCGACCTGTTGCTGCTCATCGACCGCCATCCGCAGTTGGTCATCATCGCTGGTCAGGCGACCTGGCAGGCCCGCGGCAGCGCCCGCCAGCGCCACCTCATCTGGCTCGGCTTCCCGGTGCCCGATTACGCCCACCGGCTGGATTTATGGACCCACTTTGTCGCGCACTGTGGAGTGCCGGCGCCCGCCGACCTGGATCTGGTCGATCTGGCCGGCCAGTTTTTGCTCACTGCCGCGCAGATCCACGATGCCGTCGCCACCGCCGCAGACCAGGTCCGCCTGCGCGCCGGCCCGCTCGATAATCACGAGCTCTTCATTGCCGCGCGTTCCTACTCCAGCCCCGGCCTGGCCAACCTGGCCCACAAAATCGACGCCCGCTACACCTGGGACGACATCGTCCTGCCCACCGATCAGTTGGCCATGCTCAAAGAGATCATTTCCACCGTGCGCGGCCGGCCGCTGGTGCTCGAAACCTGGGGCGTGGGCGAAAAGCTGGCCGCCAGCGCCGGCGTCACCATCCTCTTTGCCGGTCCGCCCGGCACCGGCAAGACCATGGCGGCTGAAGTCATCGCCTCCGAGCTTGGGCTTGAGCTGTACAAGATCGACCTGTCGACCGTCGTCAACAAATATATCGGTGAGACCGAGAAAAACCTCGGCCGCATCTTCGACGAGGCTTCCAACAGCAACGCCATCTTGTTCTTTGACGAAGCCGATGCCATCTTTGGCAAGCGCTCCGAGGTCAAAGACGCGCACGACCGCTACGCCAACATCGAAGTCAGCTACCTGCTCCAGCGCATGGAAACCTACGACGGCGTCACCGTCCTGGCCACCAACCTGCGCGCCAATCTGGATGACGCCTTCACCCGACGGCTCCAGTTCGCCGTCGACTTCCCCTTCCCCGACGAGGCCTACCGCCTGCGCATCTGGCAATCCTTGTTTCCGCCCACCCTGCCGCGCGCGCCCGATCTCGATCTGGCGCTGCTGGCCCGGCGCTTCAAGCTGGCCGGCGGCAACATTCGCAACATCATCGTCAGCGCCGCCTACCTAGCTGCCGCCGATGGCGCCGTCGTGACCATGCCCCACCTGCTCCACGGCGCCCGCCGCGAGCTGCAAAAGATGGGCCGCCTGCTCAAGGAAAAAGAGCTGGAATAGCGCTTCCCTCCAGACCTATCCATTCTTCGGCCCGGCCCAAGCGTTATGTCGCTCCAACTTGGACCTTAAAGCCACATGTGTTGGGCCTTAAAGCCACATCGTTTTTCACCATTTGCCTATTTTTAAAGGGTTCCGCCACACCCGCCACACCCGCCACACCCGCCATATCAAAACAGGTACCCACCCCCGACCCCGTCACAGCACGACATAAGTAGGGGTGGACCTGCGTGCGCGGAGCGGCCCCGTTCTGCACTCAGCACGACATAAGTAGCGACGGACCCTTGCGCGCGGAGCGGCCCTAGTATTTGTCCGCCCCGGCTGGGTGCGCGGAGCGGCCCCGTTGGGTCAATTTCCCCTCCTCCTTAAATTCATCTGGGCGCATTTCACGCCGGTGCACAGCCCCCGTCTATCCAAAGGGCGCAACATTATGTCCGCACACTTCTTCGCACTGCCCGTGCCACTTCTTTGGCGATTTTTGCCGTTACAACCACTTGTGCCACTTGTGCCACTCGCGAAGCGGCCACTACTAAACAGGTAGGTACCCCGCCCAGCCAGGAGCAGGGCGGCCGTGAACGGTCCAATCGAGTACAACTCGCTCCCCAATGCGAGTTACCCTTCCTATCTTTACACTATAATGTCGCCCAGTTCCCATTTTTGATCCCGTCTATCGTCACCGATGCCCTTCAGTTCATCGTCCTCGCTCACGCGCGCGTCGCCCGCCGCTGCCCGCCGCGCCGCTCGCCGCAAAGCCAAACCCGGCGGCCTGCCCGTGCCGGCCGCCGCCCTGCAGCGCGCCCTGTCCGATCCGCGCCGCGCCACGCCCGCCGCCATCCAAGCCCTGCAAGCGCGCTACGGCAATCAAGCCGTGCAGCGTTTAATCCAGACTAAGCTCCAGGTTGGACCCGCCCACGACCGCTTCGAGCAAGAAGCCGATGACGTCGCCACCCGCGTGCTGGCCGGCAATGGCCGCGGTCAGGCCGCCGCTCGACCACTGGGCGGCCTGCAGCGCGTCGGCGGCGGCGATGGCTTCGAGGCCGGCCCGCGCATGGAGTCCCGCCTGGCCGCCCTCCAGGGCCAGGGCCGCCCCCTGCCCGACGGATTGCGCGCGCGCATGGAAAACGGCCTGAATGCCGATTTCACCGGCGTCCGCGTGCACGCCGACCCCGAAGCCCATCAGCTTAACCGCTCGCTCCAGGCGCAGGCCTTCACTCACGGCCGCGACATTTACATGGGCGAAGGCAAATTCAACCCCGCCACCAGCCAGGGTCAGCACTTGCTGGCGCACGAGCTCACCCACGTCGTGCAGCAGACCGGTGGCGAGGTGCAGCGCCAGCCAGATGCGGAACACTCGGTCCAGCGCTTCCCGGACAACGTCTTCACCTCGCCCATCAACTGGAACGGGGAAAACTTCACTTCCCGGCAGTCATCCGGCGGCGCCATGGGCGGGGTCAACTTTTTCCAAGCAATCAACCCGCGCCGCGGCGATGTTGCCAGCGTGGTAGTCAAATCCTTGGTCGCCGGCGAAGGCGACCAGGTGAAGCTCGGCGAAAAGATGCTCTCCACCCTGGGCGTCAACGTCCCCAACAGCCGCCAGGTGCAAGTCGGCGACGCCGAGTTCCCCCAATTGGCCCGCGCGCTCGATCTGCCGCTCGACGAACATGGCGTGGCCCACACCGTCGACCACCGCGCCATCCACGCCTTTATGGTCATGCAGTCGCTGCCCGCCCACAGCCTGGGCGACATGGCCGTGGAGTCCCGGACCGAAGCCGATATCGACCAACTGGTGGACGTGCTGGTCGACACCAACCTGCTGCGCACCGTTGGGCGCATGGCCGTCTTTGACAGCGCCATGGGCAACTTTGACCGCATCACCTCCGAGGGCCTGAACTTCGGCAACATCATGGTCAGCGACCCCGAGGCCCACGCCACGCTGCAATTCTGGGCCATCGACACCGCCGCCAACCTGCCCAGGCTCGAGGCCAACATCCTCAACCGCGTCACCACCAGCGGCGGCTTCGACGAAAACTCGCGCGCCAACCCCGGCCTGCTGAAGAAGCTCCTGGATCACGGCCCAGCCGACCTGGGCGC